>JAPLOH010000004.1 GCA_026400845.1 Alphaproteobacteria bacterium | reverse complement strand
TCTCGTGCCGCCGCGGACCTTCGTGATCGATGTCGGCGTGCAGGACGAGCTGGCGAAGGTCCGCCGCGTCGGAGACGACTTCGATATGGCCGCGGTCGGGCAGATCATGAACCAGACGCCGGTCACCGAGGCTGTCATTCGCCACTGGCGTGAGAAAGCCGGCACCCGGCAGACCGTGATGTTCTGCTCTACCGTCGAGCACGCCACCACCGTCACCGCCGCCCTCAATGCGATGGGGGTGAACGCGGAACTGGTTACCGGCGACATGGCGGATGGCGAGCGGCGCGACGCACTCGCTCGCTACGCCGCCGGCCGCTCCCAAGTGGTGGTGAACGTCGCCGTGCTCACCGAGGGCTGGGATCACCCGCCGACCAGCTGCGTCGTGCTGCTCCGCCCCAGTTCCTACAAGTCGACCATGATCCAGATGGTCGGCCGCGGCCTGCGGACGGTGAACCCGGAGGAACACCCGGGCGTCATCAAGACCGACTGCATCGTCCTCGACTTCGGCACCTCGTCACTGCTGCATGGCTGCCTCGAACAGGACGTCGACCTGCTCGGCCACGAGGCCGACGGCGAGGCGCCGACCAAGACCTGCCCGGAATGCGATGCCACGGTGCCGCTGGCGGTGATGGAATGCCCGCTGTGCGGTCACAGCTTCGACTTGGGCGGCGGCGCTGCGTCGGAGCCGCTGTCGGATTTCATCATGAGCGAGATCGACCTGCTGAAGCGATCGAGCTTCCAGTGGTGCGATCTGTTCGGCGATGACGCGGCGCTGATGGCGAACGGGTTCAACGCCTGGGGCGGCATCTTCTTCCTGGCCGGGCGGTGGCACGCGGTCGGCGGCAAGCAGCGCGAGCGGGCGCATCTGCTGGCGATCGGCGAGCGCACGGTCTGCCTCGCCGCCGCCGACGACTGGCTGAACCAGCACGAGACGGACGAGAGCGCACACAAGAGCAAGTCCTGGCTGCACCAGGCCCCGACCGACAAGCAACTGATCTACCTGCCGCCCGACCGCCGCGGCGATTACAGCCTGACCCGGTATCAGGCCTCGGCGCTGATCACCTGCCAGTTCAACAAGCAGGCGATCAAGGCACTGGTCCAGGACGCCCACGCCGATGCGGGGAGGCGGGCGGCATGACGGTGCAGCACGATGTCGAACCCCGTCACCGCCGCCGACCGGCACCGGATGTGGCACCCGCGCTGGGTGCTCTGCGCGGTCTGCCGGCGGCCGGCGCATGGCTTTGGCTGGTCACCCCCGCTGCCGTCGAGGCCGCTTTCATCGCCGCGCTGGTTCTGCTCCATGTCCTGCCAGGGCTTCTGATCGCGCTTGGCGCGCAGGTCGGCCGGCATGGTTGATCTCACCCCGCAGGAACGCGCCGCCATCGCCGCGGCGATGAAACCAGTCGCCGAGATCATGGAGGAGATCGGCTGGAACACGAGGCTAATCGAGCTGACCGAGCCGCAGGTCCTCACCCTGATCGAGGTCGCGGTCACCGGCTTCCAGGACGCCATGCACGCCACTGCCCAGATCCAAGCATCGGAGATCCCGTTCTGATGCTGGATTACAACAGCACCTCCCGCGCCGCCGAAGTCGTCAACACGGCGATCGACACCGCCTTGCAGGCGGCCAACACGGCATCACCGCCGCGCGAGTATCTCGGCGGCTCCCGCCTGGGCCATGCCTGTGAGCGCGCCCTGCAGTTCGAGTTCACCCACGCGCCGAAGGACGAAGGGGCCGACTTCTCCGGCCGGCTGCTGCGCATCTTCGGGATCGGCCACGCCCTGGAAGACCTCGCCGTGGCGTGGCTGCGGGCGGCCGGCTTCGACCTCTACACCCGCAAGGGCGGCCGAGCCGATGGCGAACAGTTCGGCTTCGCCGTCGCTGGCGGACGCATCCGCGGCCACGTCGACGGGATCCTCGCCGGCGGGCCGTCCGTCCCTGGGCTGGGATTCCCGGCGCTGTGGGAATGCAAGACCATGAACGCCAAGTCCTGGCGCGAGACCGCCAGCAAGGGCGTGACCGCGTCCAAGCCGGTCTATGCGGCGCAGATCGCGGTCTACCAGGCCTACATGGACGGCTCGGTGCCAGGCATCGCCGACCATCCGGCGCTGTTCACCGCCATCAACAAAGACACCGCCGAGCTCCACCACGAACTGGTGCCGTTCGACGCCGCCCTGGCGCAGCGCATGTCGGATCGGGCCGTCCGCATCCTCCAGGCCACCGACGCGGGCGATCTGCTGCCGCGCATCGCCCAGCAGGCCGACCATTTCGAGTGCCGGATGTGCCCCTGGGCGCAGCGGTGCTGGAGCCTGCCGGGATGAATGCATGGCGCGACTTCAACGATGCGACGCCGCTGCCGGACGATGGCGTGAGCGATGGTCCCGCCGGCGCGCCGGTCGCCGTCGATCGACTTCCCGGTGCTGGGCAGTCGATGCCTCCGGCTGGGGTGCCGGTCACGCTGGACACCGGACAAATCGCCACCTTCCTCGACGTGGTGTTCGGCTACTGCGATGGCCTCATCCCCGTTCGCGGCTTCGTCGATGTCGGCCAGGGCCATACCACCCGCCCGCACAATATCTGGATCACCGCCGACGCCAGCGCCGCCGGCCTGCTCGCCACCTACGCCGCCTGGGCGGCGAAGGAGGGCAGCGCCGTCTACGTCATCCCCGGCACGGTCGCCGAGCACAGCCAGGCCCGCGCCGAGCATGTCCAGCAGATGCAGACCGCGCTGGTCGACCTCGACAGCGGCGACGTCGAAGCCAAGCTGACCCACCTCTCGTCCCATCTCGGCGAGCCCACTCTGGTGGTGGAAAGCGGCGGCCGCACCGCCGAGGGGCAGACCAAGCTGCATGCCTGGTGGCGGCTCAGCGAGCCGGCAACCGGGGCGGACCTCGCCCTGCTGTGCCAATTGCGCGGCGACATCGCCGCCAAGGTCGGCGGCGATCCACATTTCCGATCGGCACACCAGCCGATCCGCGTTCCCGGCACCATCTATCGCAAGGGCGGGGTGGAACGCGTCGTCACCATTCGCACCCACAACCCGCGGCGCGAGTTCGATCTCACCTCCCTGGCCGAGGCCGTCGGCGTGATGCCCGCCTTGCCCGGCCAGGAAGCCGCTGCATCGCCCCGGCAGGCGAAGGCCGCCAGCCTCGACACCATGCTTACGACGCCGGTCCGGGCCGGCGCCGTGGATGGTTGGACGCGCTTCGAGGGCGCCAGCGCCGCCATCGGCCACTTTGTCCGCCAAGTCCACGATGGACGCATGACTGCCGACGAGGGCTGGCAGGCCATCTGCGACTACAACGCCGCCTGTCTCCAGCCGCCCTGGCCGCTCGACCGGCTCAAGACCGAGGCCGATGCCATCTGGGCGCTGCATGTCGAGCGCAACGGCCCGGCGCTGGAGCGCGTCGCCACCGCAGCCCCGATGACGTCCATGCCGGCTTTCTCCCTCGGCGCGCTGCTCGACGACACCAGCCCGATGCCCGACGATATCATCGCCCCGCGCCTGCTGACCCCCGGTGGGATGCTGGTGCTGGGCGGCGCGCCCAAGGTCGGCAAGTCCGACTTCCTCATCAATCTCCTGGTCCACGCCGCCGCCGGCGTGCCGTTCCTGCGCTTCACCCCGCCGCGGCCGCTGCGGGTGTTCTATCTCCAGGCGGAGATCCAGTATCACTACCTCCGCGAGCGCCTGCAGTCCCTGCGGCTCGATCCCGCCACGCTGCACCTGGCGCGCGACAATCTGGTCGCCACGCCCAAGCTACGCATGCTGCTCGACGAGCACGGCGTGGCGCTCACCATCGCCGCCATCCAGGCGCACTTCCCGACCGATCCGCCCGACATCATCTGCCTCGACCCGATCCGCAACCTGTTCGATGGCGGCCCTGACGGCGATGGCGAGAACGACAACACCGCCATGCTGTTCTTCCTGCAAAGCCGGGTCGAGGGCGTGCGTGAGGCCGTGGCGCCCGACGCCGGACTGATCCTCTGCCACCACACCAAGAAGGTGGCGAAGAAGGCGCTGGGCGAAGATCCCTTCATGGCGCTGTCCGGCGCCAGTGCGCTCCGCAGCTTCTACACCTCCGGCATGATCATGTACCGGCCCGAGGAAGATCGGCCGGAACGGCGCCTCGAGATCGAGCTCCGCAACGGCCCGGCACTGGACGCCATGTTGATCGACAAGCGGCACGGCCGTTGGGTCGAAGTCAATGCCAATCAGGAACGCCTGGTCCGCCAGACTGTCGGCGTGCGCCTCGATGCCGAGCGCGTCCGCAAACGCGATGTGATCCTTGGCTTGATCTACGACGAGGCCATGAAGGGTAAACTCTATACTGGCGGACTATTTGCAGAAACCTTCGAGAACAAGTCCGGCCTGGGCGGTCAAACCACCATCCGGGAGCGGATCAGCGTCCTCGCGACCAAGGGCTACATCAAATTTCTGAAGGACGGCGTTCCATTGGGACTGCCCTACTGCCGCTCCAAATTCGGCTATCTGGTGATCGAGGGCATGCAGTTTGGCCAGGGCGAAGAGACCGTGGATCCCCAAACCGGAGAGATCACCACCACGATCACGCCGGTGCTGCCCAGCCACTTCAAAGAGCCGACAACAGGCGTCCCCACCGAGGTCGAGAACCCAAACGTCTGGGTCTACCAGGATGGCGAGGGTATTGAATGAGCCGGCATCACATCGTCCGACAACTGCCCAGTTGTCGCCGG
>JAPLOH010000326.1 GCA_026400845.1 Alphaproteobacteria bacterium | reverse complement strand
CAAGACGCCGCTCGCGGTGATGATGAGCGAGGCCAACCGCCTGCAGGCCGCGGGGTCCGATGGCAGCCTGTTGCTGGAGCAATGCCGCAAGATGCGCCGGCAGATCGATTACGAACTGGCCAAGGCGCGCGCCGCCGCCTCCCACGCCTCCCTCGGCATTGCCGCCCCGGTGGCGCCGGCGATCGGCGCGGTGGTTTCCGCCCTTGAGCGGCTCTATCTCGACAAGCCCGTGCGCTTTGACGTCGACATCGCCGACCCCGATTCCATCGTCGCCTGCGACCGCGAGGACCTCGAGGAAATCCTCGGCAATCTCGTCGACAACGCCGCCAAATGGTCGCATGGCCATGTGCTGGTGGCGGCACGTCCGGCCGCCGCCGGGCGGCTGCGGTTGACGGTAGAGGATGACGGGCCGGGCATGCCGATCGCCGATCGCGAGCGGGTGTTCCGCGCCGGCGAGCGGCTCGACGAGCAAGTGCCGGGCACCGGGCTCGGCCTCGCCATCGTGCGCGACATTGCCGAGCTCTACGGTGGCGCGGCGTGGATCGAGGATGGCGCACTCGGCGGCATCCGCGCCTGCGTCGAGCTCCCCGCGGTCCCCCCCGCCGGACATCAGGAGTGACAATGCCCCACGACGTCGCGATGACCGAGAACCTCTGGATCCCCCTGCCGGACGGGCGCCGCCTCGCGGCCCGGCTGTGGCTGCCGGAGGGGAAGCGCGCATCGGCGGCGGTGCTGGAGTACATGCCGTACCGCAAGCGCGATGCGACCCGCACGCGTGACGAGCCGATCCATCACTGGCTGGCGGCCCACGGCTACGCCGCCATCCGGGTCGACATGGCCGGCTCCGGCGATTCGGATGGCATACTCGGCCAGGAGTTCCTACCCGCCGAGGCCGATGACGGCGTCGATATCGTCGCCTGGATCGCGGCCCAGCCCTGGTGCAACGGCGATGTCGCGATGCTCGGCAAGTCCTGGGGCGGGTTTGCTGGGCTGATGACCGCGATGCGCCAGCCGCCGGCGCTGAAGGCGATCATCGTGGTGTGCGGTGGCGATGACCGCTACGACCAGTCGCTGCATTTCACCGGTGGCGCCATCCTGTGCGAGACGCTGTGGTGGTCGGACGCGATGATGCTGTTCAACATGCGCCCGCCCGATCCGGCGATCTCCGGCGACGGCTGGGCGGCGAAATGGCATGAGCGCCTCGCCGCCAATCCGCCCTGGCTCGCCGAGTGGCTCGACCATCCCCACCGCGACGCCTTCTGGCAGCAGGGCTCGGTGAACGACCATCCCGATCGGATCGGCTGCGCGGTGCTCGCGGTGGGCGGCTGGGCCGACTACATCTCGCGCAGCGTGCCCCGCGTGCTGTCCTACCTCGCCGTTCCCCGCTGGGGTATCGCCGGCCCCTGGGGCCATCACTATCCGCAGGACGGCATCCCCGGTCCGGCAATCGGCTTCCTCGGGGAGGTCGACCGCTTTCTCGACACCGTGCTGACCGGCGGGCCTGGATTTGCGGATACGCCGATGTTCCGTGCCTGGATCGCCGAATGGCACCAGCCCGGCGCGATGCATGTGACGCAATCCGGCCGCTTTGTGGGCGAGGCCGTGTGGCCCTCGCCGCATATCCAGCAGCACGTTCTGCACCTCAAGCCGGGCGCGCTGGCCGAGGCGGCGGGTGGGGATGTCGCGCTCACCTATCGCGGCCCGCAGACGGTCGGCTTGTGCGCCCCGGAATGGCTGAGCCAGGGCGTGCCCGGCGAGGCGCCGATGGATCAGCGCGCCGATGACGGCATGTCCCTGTGCTTCGATAGCGGGCCCCTCGCGGAACGGCTTGAGGTCCTCGGCTCGGCGGTGCTCGATCTGGAGATCACCGTCGATCGACCCGTCGCTCTGGTGGCCGCCCGACTCTGCGCGGTGGCGGCGGATGGCGCCTCGCTGCTGATCGCCCGCGGTGTCCTCAACCTCACCCACCGCGACAGCAGTGAATACCCGGCGGCGATGGTGCCCGGCGAACGCACCCGCATCCGCCTCATCCTGCCCGAGACCGGCTACGCCTTCGCGCCGGGGAGCCGCATCCGCATCGCGCTCTCGACCTCCTACTGGCCGCTCGTCTGGCCGAGCCCGGCACCGGTGACCCTCACGTTGCACACCGGCGAGAGCCGCCTGACCCTCCCTGTCCGCCCACCCCGCGCCGAGGATGCGGAGTTGCGCCCCTTCGACCCACCGGAGGCGGGGCCGCCCACCCCGGTCACGATCCTCGAACCCAGCCGCCTCGCACGCCGTATCACCCACGACACCCTCACCGGCGAACACGTGCTCGAAGTCGAGGGCGATGGCGGTTTCCTCGGCCCCGGCCGCCGCTACCGGCTCGACGACACCGGCACCATCATGGGCCACACCATCCGCAAACGCTGCGCCATCCGCGCTGATGACCCGCTCTCGGCCACGTTCAGCATCGTGCAAACCATGGAGTTCGAACGCGGCGACTGGATCGTGACGCTGGCGACCAGCACGCGGCTGACCTGCACGGCGGATACGTTCCACCTCACCGCCACCACCCGCGCGATGCGAGGCGACGCGGTAGTGCATGAGCAGACCTGGGAGAAGACGGCCCCGCGGCTTCTGGTGTAGCGCTACGCGCGGTACGAGGCATCCTTGCGATCCAGCATCCGCAGCAACCCGTTCCACTCCAGCACCCCGTAAGGCCGAATGACGCCGGGCTGATACATCGCGGTGGCCTTGTCGATCACCGAGGGGGGCAGCGTGTTGAGCGGCGTATTGCAGGCCATCGCGGCGAGCTGCGCCTGGCAGGAGCGTTCGAGCCCGTACATATAGTTGAAGGCCTCCGCCACGCTGGGGCCGACCGTCAGCAGGCCGTGGTTGCGCAGGATCATCGCGTTGTGGGCGCCGAGGCTGGCGGCGATCTTGTCGCGCTCGCCAGGGTCGCGTTCGGGGCCGTTGAAATCGTGGTAGGCGACGCGGCCGTAGAAGCGCGTCGAGGTCTGGGTCAGCGGCAGCAGGCCGCAGGCGAGCGCGGAGAGCGCCATCCCCGCGATGGTATGGGTGTGCATCGCCGCCATGGCGTCCGGCCGTGCCCGGTAGATCGCGCTGTGGATGACGAAGCCGGCAGCATGCAGGCCGTATTCGACCTCGGGCTTGCTGATCACCTGGCCGTCGAGGTCCACCTTGAGGAAGCCCGAGGCGCACATCTCGCCGAACAGCATGCCGTGGCAGTTCAGCAGAAAGTGGCCGGGCTCGTCCGGCACGCGGGCGGAAATATGCGTGTAGATCATGTCGGACATCCCGAACATGTCGCAGAGCCGATAGCACGCCGCGAGATCGACCCGCGCCTGCCATTCCGCCGCGCTCACGCGTCCCCCCAGCGAGGGGATTGAAAGCTCGTGTGGCATGCGCTCCTGGTCCATCGCCATCCCTCCCGGTTCGGCGCAGCTTGACGCGAGGCGCCGCAACAGTCGAGGCTCCGGCAGGGGAGAAATGTGCATGGACTTCGATACAGTGATCGTCGGCGGCGGCTCGGCCGGCTGCGTGCTCGCCAACCGGCTCTCGGCCCAGTCCAACCGGCGGGTGCTGCTGCTCGAAGCCGGCATGGACACGCCCGATGGTCGCGTGCCGGACCAGCTGCTCGACAGCCGCTCGGCGGTGGCGATCCGCGATCCGCGCTTCACCTGGACCGAGCTGCGCGTCACCACCGAGGCGATGCCGGGCAATGATCCCGATGCGCCCCGTCCGCGGTTGAACCGCTACGAGCAGGCCCGTGTGATGGGCGGCGGTTCCTCCATCAACGGCCAACTCGCCAATCGCGGCGCGCCCGGCGACTACGACGAGTGGGAGGGCAGGGGGGCGGCCGGCTGGAAGTGGGAGACGGTGCTGCCGTATTTCCGCAAGGTCGAACGCGACATGGATTTCTCCGGCCCGCTGCATGGCAGTGACGGGCGGATCATGGTCCGGCGAATTTTCCCGGAGAACTGGCCCCCCGCCGCGGTGGCCTATGGCGAGGCGTTCAAGGCGGCGGGCTGGGAATATCTGGAGGACCAGAACGGCGAGTTCCGCGACGGCTACTTCCCGCTCACCATGTCCAACGTCTACGAACGCCGGGTTTCGGCGGCGACCGGCTATCTCGGCCCGGCCGTCCGCGCGCGGCCCAATCTGACCATCCAGGGCGATACGCGGGTGAAGGAGCTGTTGTTCGAGGACCGCGTTTGTGTCGGCGTGCGGGCGGTGCATCAGGGGCGCGAGCAGGTTTTCCGGGCGAGGGAGACCATCCTCTCCTGTGGCGCCATCCACTCGCCGGCGATGCTGCTGCGCGCCGGCATCGGCCCGGCCCAGCATCTGCGCGACGTCGGCATCGAGGTGCGCCACGCGCTCCCCGGCGTCGGACGGCGGCTGATGGACCATCCCTCGATTTCGGTGGCGGCCTATCTCAAGCCCCATATGCGCGAGAACCAATGGACCCAGCGCACCACGGTGATGGGCGCGCGCTTCTCGTCGGGCCTCCCCGATGCGCGCCCGGGCGACATGGCGATGAACCTGTCGCACCATTCCTCCTGGCACGCGATCGGCAAGCGGTTGGCGGCCAGCACCATCTGGGTGAACCAGACGTTCTCCGCCGGCGGCCAGGTGCAGCTCGAATCGCCGGACTGGCAGGCCGAACCGCGGGTCGACTTCAACCTGCTGTCCGATCAGCGCGACGCCGTGCGGCTGGTGAGCGCCTTCCGCATGATCGCCGATCTGCACAAGACCCCGCCGCTCGACGACATGGCGCACGAGCTGTTCCCCTCCTCCTTCACCGACAAGATCCGCAACGTCAGCGAGGTGACGGTGAAGAACCGGCTGCTCACCGATCTCGGCGCCATGCTGCTCGACGGCCCGGCTCCGCTGCGCCGCTTCATGCTGCGCAACTTCGTCATGGAAGGCGCCTCGGCCGAGCGCGCGATGCATGACGAGGAGGTGCTGGAGGCGCATATCCGCCGCTCCACCGTCGGCGTCTGGCATTGCTCCTGCTCCAACCGCATGGGCAGCGTCGACGATCCGATGGCGGTGACCGACAATGCGGGGCGGGTCTATGGCATCGGCGGGCTCCGGGTGGTCGATGCCTCGATCTTCCCGGTCATTCCTTGCGCCAACACCAATTTTCCGACCATGATGGTCGCCGAGAAAATAGCCGACACCATCGTCAACGGCTGAGGACGTCCAAACGTGACCCACGCCCCTCCTGGCGCCATCGACTGCGACATCCACCCGGTGCTGCCATCGGTGAAGCTGCTGCTGCCCCATCTCGACGAGTACTGGCGCGAGCACATCCTGCGCCGTGGCCTCGAACGCGACAGCTTCGAGACCAACGCCTTCCCCTCCACCGCCCCCATCAATGCGCGGCCGGACTGGACGCCGGCGGCCGATACCGTCGAGACCCTGCGCACCCATCTGCTCGACCCGATGGCCCCCGCGGTGGCGATCTGCAACGTGATCCACGGCGCGCAGATGATGATGAGCGAGGATTTGTCGGCGGCCCTGTGCCGCGCCATCAACAACTGGCTGGCCAAGGAATGGCTCGACCGCGACCCCCGTTTGCGCGCCTCCATCGTCGTGCCGATCCACTCGCCCGACCTCGCGGCCGAGGAGATCGACCGCATGGCGGCCGACCCCCGCTTCGTCCAGGTGCTCCTCCTCAGCATGGCCGAACTCCCGCTCGGCCGGCGGCAGAACTGGCCGATCTACCGCGCCGCCGAGCGCCACGGGCTGCCGATCGGCATTCACGCCGGCTCCTCCTTCCGCCATCCGCCCTCGGCCGGCGGCTGGGGTTCGACCTATCTGGAGGACTACGTGTCCTACGCCCAGGGCATGGCGGGGGCGCTGAACTCGCTGGTGGTCGAGGGGGTGTTCCATCGCTTCCCCGGCCTCAAGGCGGTGCTGATCGAATCGGGCGTCACCTGGCTCCCCGCCTCGTTCTGGCGGCTCGACAAAACCTGGCGGGGCGTGCGCGCCGAGGTCCCCTGGCTCACCCGCATGCCGACCTCGATCATCCGTGACCACGTCCGCCTCACCACCCAGCCCTTCGACGCCCCCCCGCACCAGGCGCAGCTCGACCTCATCATGGAGGAGCTCGGCTCGGACGAGATGCTGCTCTATGCGTCGGACTATCCGCACTGGCACTACGAGGGCGCCGACAGTCTGCCCGACGGGCTTTCGCCCGATCTGATCCGCAAAATCGCCTTCGACAATCCCCGTGCCACCTATCCCCGCCTTGCCGTTCCCGCCATCGCCTGATTCCAAGGGAATTTCGCCATGAACGTCACCCTCCGTGATCCCCGTCTCGACCGGCCCGGCCAAAGCCATCTCGGTTTCGTCGATTGCGACGTGCACCCGATGGTCAAATCGGGCGCCGATTTCGATCCCTTCCTCGCCGCCCGCTGGATCGAGCATCGCAAAACCATCGGCGGCCGCTCCCGCCAGGGGCTCGCCCGCGCCGCCACCTATCCGCGCATGTCGCCCGGCGTCGGCCAGCGGATGGATGCCTGGCCGAAGGACGGCAGCCTGCCCGGCTCCGACCTCGGCCTGCTGCGCGAGCAGCTGCTCGATTTGTTCGACGTCAGCCACGGCCTGCTCGCCCCCCTCGTCGGCGGCCATACCGCCGAGCGCAACGTCGATTTCGCCGCCGCCATGGCCACCGCGGTGAACGAATGGCAGCTCGCCCGCTTCTGCGTTCCCGAGCCCCGCCTCAAGGCCGCCGTGCAAATCACCATGGAGCACGAGCAATCCGCCATCGCCGAGATCGAACACCGCGCCGGCGATCGCCGTTTCGTGCAGACCAATATTCCGCCCCGCGGCATCGAGCCGCTCGGCCGCCATCGCTACCGCCGCATCCTCGCCGCCTCGGCGGCGGCGGGATTGCCGATTTCGCTGCACCTCGGCGGTACCTCGGGCCACCCCTCCACCGGTGGCGGCTGGCCGAGCTTCTACCACGAGGAGCACCCCTCCTACGTCCAGACCATGCAGACGCTGGTGACCTCGCTGGTCTGCGAAGGAGTGTTCGAGGAAATCCCCGACCTCAAAGTTGTCCTGGTCGAGGGCGGTTTCGCCTGGCTGCCCGCCTTGTGCTGGCGGCTCGACAAGCACTGGAAGCGCCTCAAGGCCGAAGTGCCGAGCCTCACCAAGGCGCCCTCCGAATACATCCGCGAGCATTTCTGGGTCACCACCCAGCCGATCGAGGAGCCCGAGCGCCCCGCCGACATGCTCTCCCTGATCGAGTGGATCGGGCCGGACCGCATCATGTTCTCGACCGACTACCCGCATTGGGACCAGGATGACCCGCGCTACGCCTTCAAGGTCAAACTCCCCGATGACTGGTCGCGCATGATCTACCGCGACAACGCCAAGGCGCTGTACCACCTGGCATGAGCAAGCATATCGTCGCATCGGTCGCCGAAATTCCCCCCGGCGGCCGCAAGATCGTCACCGTGCGAGGGCGCGAACTCGGGGTGTTCAACCTCGGTGGCGAGTTCTTTGCCCTCATCAACCGCTGCCCGCACCAGGGTGCGGTGCTGTGCACCGGCGAACTGGTAAGCCGCCTGGTCTCCGACGGCCCCGGCGACTACCGCCTGGCCAGGCGCGGCGAAATGATCCGCTGCCCCTGGCACTGCTGGGAATTCGACATCCGCACCGGCCAATCCTGGTGCGACCCCGACAGCGTGCAGGCGCGCATGTATGCTGTCTCGGTGGAGCCCGGCGAGGAACTCGCCAAGGGGCCGCTGATGGCGGAAACTGTACCGGTTTCGGTGGAGCAGGATTACGTCGTCGTCGAGATGTAGTCCGTGAGCGGCTTCTTCCCCGGCTTCGCCCTCAGCGAAATCGCGGTGCCGGGTGGCACCATCCGCCTGCGCCATGCTGGCGCCGGCCCGCCTTTGCTGCTGCTGCACGGCAACCCGCAGACCCATGCGATGTGGCACAAGGTCGCCCCCATCCTGGCCGAGCGCTACACCGTGGTCTGCCCCGATCTGCGCGGCTATGGCGGTAGCTTCAAGCCGCCCGCCAGCGCCGACCACGAAGCCTACTCCAAACGTGCCATGGCCGCCGACATGGTCGCCGTCATGGCCGCCCTCGGCCACGCAAGCTTCGCCGTGGTCGCGCATGACCGCGGGGCGCGGGTGGCGCACCGCATGGCGATCGACCACCCAGCAGCGGTGGAGCGCCTCGCCGTGCTCGACATCATCCCGACCATCGAGCATTTCGAGCGCGCCGATATGGCATTCGGCCTCGGCTACTACCATTGGTTCTGGTTCGCCCAGCCGCACCCTTTCCCGGAAAACGTGATCTCGGCCGCGCCCGAGGCCTGGTTCCGCGCCCATACCAGCCGCGAGGCCAAGGACGAAACCTTCTTCAACCCCGACGCCCTCGCCGACTACCTCGCCGCGGCCCGTAAACCCGACACCATCATCGGAATGTGCGAAGACTACCGCGCGGCCGCCACGATTGATCTGGTGCATGACCGGGAAAGCCGTGCGGCCGGCCAGCGCATCGCCTGCCCGCTGCTGGTGCTGTGGGGCAGCAAGGGCAAGATCGGCGTGTGGTACACCCCGCTGGCGATTTGGCGCCGCTACGCCGATGGCCCGCTCGCCGGCGTGGAGATCGCCTCCGGCCATTACCTCGCCGAGGAGGCGCCCGAGGCGGTGCTGGCGCGGCTGGACTCCTTCCTGGAGGACATATGATTTCGAAATCGAAATAAAATAGACCTGCGAAAGCACCCCACACCAGTGGGGCGCCCAGGCCCGCGGGCCATGTCCGGGCGGTGCCCTGGGCTCACCTTGCGGACGCAGCGGGATCATGCCGCCCCGCTCGCGGTGCCGTGCATCGGCGCGCACCACGACGATCCCGTTCGCCCCGCCGGAGCCCGCGGGACACATCGCGCCAGGGACCGAAAACTCGGGCAGCGCAGCATCCGGGCACCCTTCCTCCAGGCCGCCCTCGGCCTCCGGCGCCCGCAGCGCGGCCGTGAGGGCCGCGACGTAGCGCTCGATCTGAACGAGGGCGCGAGCATGGCTGCGCCGGATCGGGTGGCGCGGCGAAAGGCCCGAGACATCCCCGAACACCGCATCCAGAATCGCGCGCAACAACGCCCCAATCGCTTGCGCGAGGGCGGACGCGGGGTCCTGGGTTGGGGGCGGGGTAGGCATCTTGTGGCGTGCTCCTATCTGGTGCGCTCAATATCGCGCACTGCACCGCGGAATGCAAGCTTTATTTCCGTTAAAATGCGTATTTTCCCATAACATAGACCGTTAGTGTTCCCATGAGCCCTAAACGAAGCGCGCGGCCGAGCGCACGCGCGCCGGGCGCCGGGCACCGCCGGCGTCGGGCGAGGGTAGACGCCGCGCTACAGGATGTTGGCCGCCTGCAGCCCGGTGAAGCCCTGGAAGGTGATGTGGGTGCCGTCGCTGAGGGTGAGCAATTCGGACCCGGCGACGGTCTGCGCCCCGGCCAGGGCGGCGGCCACCTCGCCGGTGCCGAAGTTTATGAAGGTGACGTAGTCCCGTGCGGGATTGAAGTTCTGCATCACCACGTCCGGATGCTGCCCGTTGACGAAAGCGGTGAGCGAGATGCCGACCCCGCCGGCGATCGTCGCCGCGGCGGCGCTGGTGACGATGGAGGTGAGCCAGTCGCCGGCTTGGATGAACTCTGGCCCCGATCCGGCGAAGAAGATGTTGGTGGAGGTGCTGCCGGCGCCCGTGATGGTTTCCGCCCCGGCGCCGCCGACGATGACGACCTGGGCGGTGGTGAACGTCGCGCTGCTGGCGAGGATGTCACCGGCGGCAGCGCCGAAGATCGTCGCATTGCCGCCCGCGGTGATGTGGCTGTTGCCATCGGGGGTGGCGAGGTAGAGGCCGGCGCCACCGCTCACGGTCAGGCCGCCGGACACGCCGAGCACCGTCTGACTGCCCCCGGTGACGGTGATGCGGGTGATGCCTTCCGCGAACACCAACTCGGCGCCGCCGGTTTGCACAAGGTTCAGGCGCCCAGCGGCGTTGCCCACGACGGTGGCGGCGCCGGGCAGGGTGGCGCTGGTCAGCCCGGTGCCGCCGAACACCAGGTCCTGCACGTTGGTAGTGAAGAACGATGCCTCGCCGCCGAACACATCGGTTGTGCCGCTGCCGCCCACCACCGTGCCGGCGCCGATGAAGTGGCTGATCCCACTGCCGGCGAAGAACAGCACCTGCCCGGTGACCGTGTCGCTGCCGGCGGAGCCGACGACAGTGGCGCTGACCCTCACGGCGTTCGCGGCATCGACGAAATTGGTGCCGCCGCCGAGTAGGACGACATCGCGGGCGCCATCGCCGAGCGTCAGCGTCACGCTGCCCGGCCCGGCCATGATGGTGTCGGTACCCGTGGAGGTGATGGTGTCGGAGCCGATCCCGACGACGATCAGGTTGTTCCCCTTGCCGGTGGCGATGAAACTATTGCCGCCAATGGCGTTCACCGTGTCGTCGCCATTGCCGAGATAGAAGCTGCCGCCACCGGACGCGGCCGGGATGTCGATGCGGCTGGCACCGCCGCCCGGAAAGTTCATCCATGCCATCGCCGACAACGATGCCACTCACAAGCATCCCGAGGTCCGCGAATGGCTGGCCCGCCATCCGCGCAGGACGTTCCATTTCGCCCCGACCTCCCCGTCCTGGCTCAATGCCGTCGAGGGGTTCTTCGCCAAACTCACCCGGCGAAGGCTCAAACGCGGCATCTTCCACTCTATCGTCGACCTCCAGGCCGCAATCAAACGCTTCCTCGCCGAAACCAACGATACCCGCGACCGTTCAAATGGGTCAAAGAACCAGAGGCCATCATCGCAGCTGTCAAAAGAGGGCACTAAACGTTAGATTGTATCCACTAGCGGTAGCGCTCTTACTCGGGTGATCCAACCTACATGGATCCAACCTCGCCGCTGAAAAGGCCTAGGCAGTCTCTACTTCGCGGTCTGATGCCGAATGGTTGGCGTACGTCGGCCAGCTCGGCGCATACCCTTCGTCAGCCTGATTGCCCCAGGTCGACCAACCCTCCCGCACCCCACGGGCGAAGAGTTCGGCCCGAGGGCCAGGGCTGCACTTTTCAATCAATTCGTATTGCTCGTCGGGTTTGCGGCTGTGCTCCCGTTTTTGGGATTTGAGGAAGTTCACAGTGCTCCGACCCGGCGGTAGCGTCCGGTTGTTCTTACCGCAAATTCCGAAGAGGATGATCTCGGTCACATTGCGGAAATAGAAGCCGACGCCTCGCCCATCCGGCCCGCCATCCTTTCGGATCTTGTGCCAGATGATGTTGGACTTGTAGGCGAAGCCCCACTCCGCCATGACCGCCAACCCCTCCGGCAGCAAGGCATTCGGGACCCATAGATAGAGATGGCTCGCTTCATCGGCAATTTGTTTGACTGGCAGCGCCTTGATATCGTCCAGTTTCATCGTCGAGTAGCGATTAAGTCGTCGGTGCTCTGGCGCCATTTTCCCCGTGCGGTTGATGAACTGCCACGGCGGATCGGCCAGGATGGTCCGAAACGTCCGACGGCCAGCCCATTGGAGCAGATCAGTTCCTACTTCGCTCAATCGGGCTACTCCTGCTCTACAAGTCTACAGCGGTGATTTTACTGAGCGGTATTTTCCGCTTGGGCTTCGTGACCCGCTCGATGGCCTCGAATCCAGCGCCGAGGCTGGGGTCTGTCACATCATCAACATACAGGGATTTCCGCATCCCTATAGCGAGGATCGGACAACCGCCGCCCGCACCGCCCTTCAGCTTGCGCTGGAGCTTGCTGAGAACCGTCGTCGTCGACCCATAACTTGTCCCCCTGCCGAGTCGATTGAACACATCTTGAAGTTCGTCACATCGGGTGATGATGATCCCGACATCCGAGACGCGAAGATCGAACAATAGGCGGAAGTTGTTCAAATCCCGATCATAGAACTCCGTCTTGTTGTTCCACTCGAGCTCCAGGGCAACCTTCGATTTGAAGCAATCCACCTCGTGGGTGGGACTCTCCATTTTCACGTCGTCAACCATGATACTGGTCGCGAATTCCCGGGGTGCCCACCCTTTGGCCCGGAACATCCGGTCCATGCGTATGGCAATCTTGCTCTTGCCGCCGCCTTTCTCCCCAGCCTCCCCCAGATCTGTCCGCAGGAGTCGGAACTTTGAAAGGATGTCGATTATGTCCGCCCACTCCGCCGGGTAGGCAGCCGTCAGAACGGCCATGGCATTCCGCCACTCGTCGAAGTCGTAAAATTCTTGGAGCTCCGCAGGGATCAAGTTCAGGTTCATGCTGGAAAGATGTACTGCCATCGGATTCGAATACAAGCGCGGCACGCCTCCCCGCCCCTCACGCACGCAACTCCGGCGCCCGGCGATGCAACGTCGCCTGCTCGTAGTCGTAGGCGAGCGCCAATAGCCGCGCTTCGCTCCATTTGCCGCCGATGAAGATCAAGCAGAAGGGGGCGCCGTTGGCGTGGTAGCCGGCGGGCACCACCACGCCGGGCAGGCCGGCGACGTTGATTTCGGAGACCGTGGTGGCCTCGATGGTGCGTTCGCCGTGCAGCGGTGGGGAGGAGTCGAGCATCTGCGGGAAGACCAGGGCGTCGAGCCCTTGCGCGTCCATCACCCCGTCGAAAATCGCCAGGTAGGCTTCGCGCGCGGCAGCGAAGTCGGAGAGGTCGGGTGGGAGGTCGGGGCGGGCGAGGCTGGCCTGGAACGCTGCCGAGGTGGCCAGATAGCGCAGCGCGCCCGCGGGGCCGAAGGCGTTTTGTGCCGCGGTGGCGGCGGCGAATTCGGCGAAATTCTTCAGCGCGGCGTTGGGGCCGAGGCGCTGGAGGTAGTTTTGCAGGTCGAAGGGAACCGACTCCAGGCCGCGCCAGTCGAACCGGCTGCCTTCCGGGCGGGTATGAGCCACGGCGGCGAAGCCGGTGCCGGCGAAGGGGTCGGACAGCAAGGCGGCGCCGAGGCCGGCGATCTCGGTTTGCGCGCGCGTGTAGAGGGATGATGTCTCGTCCGACAAAGCGGCATCGCGCCAGCCCGGTCCGAACAGGCCGAGCCTTGCGCCGCGCAGCGCCCCCGTCACCAGCCCTGCCGCGTAGCCGCCGGCGGGAATGCGCCCCACGCTGGCCACCGTTTTCGGGTCCGCCGTGGTGAAGCCGGCCAGCACATCCAGGCACAAGGCGGCATCACGGACGCAGCGGGCGATCGGGCCTACCACGTCGCGCTGGCTGGACAGCGGGAGTACGCCGGTGTTGGGCACCAGCGCGTGGGTGGGCTTGATGCCGACCAGGCCCTGGGCGGAGGCGGGGTTCTGGATCGAGCCGCCGGTCTCCTCGGCGAGGCCGAGAATGGCCATCGAGGCGGCAACCGCGGTGGCGGTGCCGGCGGAGCTGGCGCCGGGCGCGAGGTCGGGTGCCGCGGCATTCAGGGTCGGGCCGGCCCAGCTGTCATTGGCGTGGGTGCCGCTGGCGCTGAGCACCGGGACGTTGGTTTTGCCGAGCATGATGGTGCCAGCCGCGCGCATCCGCGCCACCACCGGGCTGTCGGTTTCGGGCATCAGGTCCACCCCGCCGGTGCCACTGTAGAGCAGCGACCAGCCGCCGGTGGTGGGGAAGCCGACCATGTCCATCGGGTCCTTGATCACCACGGGAATGCCGGCGAGCGGGCCGAGCGCCTCACCGGCGGCGCGGCGGCGGTCGATCGCGCTTGCATCGGCCAGCGCGTCGGGGTTGCGGAAGATGACGGCGTTGTAGCGCGGGTTGAACGCGTCGATGCGGGCGAGGAAGGCTGCCGTGAGGGCCTCGCAGGTGAAGCGGCCCTCCGCCATGCCGGCTTGCGCCTGCTCGACCGTCATTTCCGTCACGTCGATATGGGGCATCGTCTGGTCTCTCACAGGATGAATGGCAGGTCGGTATCGCCGGTCTTGGCGCCGAGCGCGGTGATCAGGGCATGGGCTTGGCCGCGGTGATGGGTTTGGTGGTTGAACATGTGCATCACCAGGATGGGGCGCGGCTGGGTCAGCTCGCGCTGGGCGCCGCCGCTGAACCAGGTGAGGTCCTGATCGAGCCAGTCCTGCGTCATGCCTTCCGCCCAGGCGAGGATGCGCGCGTCGGTGTCCACGCGGGCGGCGTGGAGCGCGGCGAAATCGTCGTAGAGAGTGGGGCTCTGTTTCTGGGTGATCGCCGGCTTGTCCCATCCGGCGAAGCGGGACATCCACATGCGGTCGGCCCACAGGATGTGGCAGATTGTGCCATGCAGGCTGCCGAAGAAAGCGCCGCGATCCTCCTTGCGCTGGGCGTCCGTGAGGGTGGCGGCGGCGGCATACCAGCGGCGGTTGGCCTCGGCGTTGTAGCGGGCCATGGTGTGCACAAAAGCAGGTGTGATCATTGCAGCCTCCTTGCCACTGAACTGTCGCGAGCATTGCACGGACGGGCGGTGAAGCGTAGCCTTCCCACAATTGTATCCCGCGCCGGGAGTGCCCAGAATGAACGTCCAGCTTCGCGAAACCTCCGCGCTGCAATCCGCTGCCGCCAGCCGACTTGCGGTCGCCGATTGCGACATCCACCCCGCCACCCGCTCGGAGAAGGATCTCCACCCCTGGCTGGAGCGGAAATGGATCGACCATATCGCCCAGTTCGGCCGTCCGGCGCGGCATGGCTGGATATCCGGGCCGGCCTACCCCAAGGCGCAGCCCAATGCATCGCGCCGCGATGCCTATCCGCCCGAAGGTGGCCGGCAAGGCAGCAGCCTGTCGTTCATGCAGGTGCAGCACCTCGACGCCAACAATGTGGAACTGGGTATTTTGAACCCGCTCGGCTCCGGCCAGGGCGTGCAGAACCCGGACCTTTCCAACGCCATTTGCCACGCCACCAATGAGTGGCAGATCGCGGAATGGACCGGCAAGGACAGCCGCCTCAAGGGCTCGGTGGTGGTGAACTACGAGGACGGGCCGGAAGCGGCTGCCGAAATTCGGCGCTACGCCGGGAATAAGAACTTCGTGCAGGTGCTGCTGCTGACCCGCACGGCCGAGCCGATCGGCGCGCGGCGCTACTGGCCGATCTTCGAAGCGGCGAGCGAGGCGGGGCTCGCGGTCGCCATCCACGCGTTCGGCTATGGCGGCAACCCGATCACTCCGGCGGGCTGGCCGAGTTACTACATCGAGGAAATGGTCGGCCACGCCCAAACCAGCGAGGCGGTGGTGACCAGCCTGGTGACCGAGGGCGTGTTCGCGCGCTGCTCGACAAGACCTGGAAGCGGCTGAAGGCGGAAACCCCGCTGCTCACCCGCGCGCCGTCCGAGTACATCCGCGAGCACGTCTGGTGGACCAGCCAGCCCATGGAGGAACCCGAGCCGCGCGAGCATCTGCTCGATACCATCGGCTGGATGGGCTGGGACCGGCTGTTGTTCGCCACCGATTATCCGCATTGGGATTTCGACGACCCGGCGACCTGCCTGCCGCTGAAGCTCGACGAGGCCCAACGCCGGGCCTTCTTCCGCGCCAACGCCGACGCGGTTTACGGGCTGGTTTGAGTTTCATGCAGAGCGGTTTTGCTTGCGCCGTTCGGCGCGGCTTTGTATGGTCCGGCTCGCAACTGCAAATCATTCGCAGTTGCGAGCCAAGGGATCATCCAATGCGCCGCCTGTTCCTCGCCGCCCTGCCCGCCATGTTCCTCGCCGCCCTGCCCGCGCCGGCCCATGCTGAGGACCCGACCTTCACCCTGGTCATCCGCAACCATCTCTTCGAGCCCGCGCGCCTCGAGGTGCCGGCCAACGCCAAGTTCCGCCTGGTGGTGAAGAACATGGACCCGACGGCCGAGGAGTTCGAAAGTAAGGAACTCAAGCGCGAAAAGGTGATCGCCGGCGGCACCGAGGCGGTGATACTGCTCGGACCGCTGAAGCCCGGCACCTACCGCTTCGTCGGCGAATATCACGAGGCCACCGCCAAAGGCGTGTTGGTCGCGAAATAGACAACCGGATCCATCCCCGTGCTCTCCACCGCCATCATCGTCTTCCGTGAAATGCTCGAGGCCGCGCTGATCGTCAGCGTGATGATGGCGGCCAGCCGCGGCGCCGCCGGGCGCGGCATGTCGATCGGCGGCGGCGTCGCCGGCGGCGTGCTCGGCGCCTGCATCCTCGCCATCTTCGCCGGGCAGATCGCGGCCGCGATGGATGGCGTCGGGCAGGAGGTGTTCAACGCCGGCGTGCTGTTCGCCGCCGTGCTGATGCTGGCCTGGCACAGCATCTGGATGAAGCGCCATGGCCGTGAAATGGCGCGCCAAATGGCCGACGTCGCCAACGCCGTGCGCAGCGGCGGGCGGCCGATCTACATCCTCGGCGTCGTCGTCGGCGTCGCGGTTTTGCGCGAAGGCTCGGAAACCGTTCTCTTCCTCTACGGCATCGCCGCCGGCGGCAGCGGTGGCGTGCAGGCGATGGTGGCGGGTGGCAGCCTCGGCGTGATCGCCGGCCTCGCAGTCGGCATCCTGCTCTACCGCGGCCTGCTGAACATCCCGCCGCGCCACCTCTTTCGCTTCACCGGCATCCTGATCCTGCTGATGGCCGCCGGAATGGCCTCCCAAGCCGCCGCTTTCCTCGTCGCCGCCGACCTCCTGCCACCCCTCGGCGCCGAAGTCTGGGATAGCTCGGCCATCATCGACCCCTCCGGTATTCTTGGCCGCACCCTGCACGCCCTCGTCGGCTACGACGCCCGCCCCGCCGGCATCCAACTCCTGGTTTTCACGGCAACCCTGCTGACCATCTACGCCTGCATGCACGCCGTCGACCGCCCCACCACCCGCACCCGACCGGCCTGACCAATCCACAATCCCAGTCGTTCGGGGCGCCGTGAAGGAAGGCCAGGGGCTCTGCCCCTGGACCCCGCTGGGGGCTGAGCCCCCAGACCCGCATCCGTTAGAGAGGGTGTTGAATGATGAGGTCCAGGGGATCATCCCCTGGTGGGGGTCGAGGGGGCAACGCCCCTCGCCTTGCTTTCAGCGCGCCCCGATCGCCGGGTTGGCGGATCAGCCGGGCAGGTTGATTTCGATGGTGCCGGCGGTGATGCGGACCTGGTAGGTTTTGAGGTCTTCTTCGATGGGGGCGCCTTGGCCTTTGCCGGTTCGGCAGTCGAACGAGCCGGCGTGGAGGGGGCATTCGATCATGCCGTTCTCGAACCAGCCGTCGGTGAGCAGGGCGAAGGCGTGGGTGCAGATATTATCGGTGACGCAGATTTCCCCGCCTTCGAGGTGATAGACCGCGAGTTGCAGCCCCATGGTTTCCACCGGTACGGCGGTGCCTTCGGCCACGTCGCTTACGTTGGCGATGCTGATCCAGTTTGCCGCTTCACTCATCCACGCACCTTTGCCGCTACTTGTTGTCCGATTCGGATGGCGTGCATCATGGCGCAAGCGCGCACGCCTGTCGCGGGGAGCTGATGCAATGAGCAGTGAGACGGCCCTGATTCTGGGCGCCGGGCAGACTGGGGCCTACGCGGCGATGGCGCTGCGCGATGGCGGGTTTGCCGGGCGGGTGGTGATGATCGGCGATGAGGCGCATGCGCCGTATGACCGGCCGCCGCTCTCGAAGGCGATGCTGACCGAGGAGCCGCCGCCGGCGCCGGTGGCGTTCCATGATCCGGCCAAGGTGGCGGAGCGCGGGATTGAGCTGCGGCTTGGCACACCGGCGGAAGGGATTGACCGCGCGGCGGGCCGGGTGCGGCTGAGCGGCGGGGAGGCGGTGGCGTACGACCGGTTGCTGATCGCCACTGGCGGGCGGGCCCGGCGCCTTGGCCTGCCGGGCGGCGAGCGGGTGTTGACGGTGCGCACACTGGAGGATGCCGCGGCGATTCGCGCGCAGCTGCGCCCGGGTGCGCGGGTGGTGTGCATTGGCGCCGGCGTGATCGGCCTCGAAATCGCGTCTTCGGCGCGGGCGCGTGGCGCGGAGGTGACGGTGGTCGAGGCCGGGCCTGGCTGCATGGGCCGCTCGCTGACGCCGGAGTTCGCCGCCTGGATCGAGGCGTTGCACCGGCGATCGGGCGTGGCGTTCGAGTTCGGCGCCGCGATCGCGGAGATCACTGATGATGCGGTGATGACGGCCACGGCGCGGCATGCCGCCGACGTGGTGATCGCCGGGATCGGGATCGTGCGGAACACTGAGATCGCCGCCGAGGCCGGGCTGGCGGTGGAGAACGGCGTGCTGGTGGATGAATATGCCGCGACCGCGGACCCTGCGGTGTTCGCCGCCGGCGACGTGGCGGCCTTCTTCCACCCGTTCTATGGCCGCGTGCTGCGGCTGGAGGCTTGGCGGCACGCGCAGAACCACGGCATCGCCGCCGGCCGCGCGATGGCGGGGGATGCCAAGCCGTATGACGATCTCCCCTGGTTCTGGACCGACCAGCATGGCGTGAACCTGCAACTCGCGGGGCTGGTGGATGCGGCGGTGACGACGGTGCATCGCGGCGATCCGGCGGGCGCCTCCTTCGCTGCGTTCCATTTGGATGCGGAAGGTCGGGTGGTGGCGGCCACCGGGATCAACGCGCCGCGCGAGGTGCGCGCCGCGCAGGCGCTGATCCCGCTGGCCCGGCCGGTGGATGCGGCGGCCTTGGCCAATCCGGCGACCAACCTGCAGCGGCTGGTCGCCGATCTGCGCCGGGCGAGCTAGACCGGGAGCGTCACCCGCGCCCGCAACCCACCCGAGGCACGGTTTTCCAGCACCACGTCGCCGCCATGGGCGCGCAGGATGTTGCGCGCGATCGGCAGGCCGAGGCCGACGCCGCCGGTGTCGCGCGAGCGGCTTTCTTCCATGCGCTGGAAGGGCTGGAACATGCGCTCCATCTGGTCCGCGGCGATGCCCGGGCCGTCGTCATCGATGGTGATGCTGACGTCGACGCCTTCGGCCCCCTGAGGCGGTGCGCCAAGACGGACATGGGCGGCCTGGCCGTACGTCACTGCGTTGGCGATCAGGTTGGTCAGCGCGCGTTTGAGTGACAGCGGACGCGCGGTGACCGCGAAATGCTCCGGCCCGGCCATGCTCAGCCTCTCGGCGCAGGCGGGTCGGGCGTCGGCGGTTTCGTCGAGGATGGTGCGCAGCAGTTCCGCGACGTCGATCCGCGAGGCTGCCTCGGCGGCTGCGGCATCGCGTCCGAAGGCGAGGGTTGCCGAGACCATGGCTTCCAGCTCGTCGAGGTCATTGAGCATGCGGGCGCGCAGGGCTTCATCGTCGATGAACTCCGAACGCAGGCGCATTCGGGTGATCGGCGTGCGCAAATCGTGCCCGATGGCGGTCAGCATCAGCGTGCGGTCATGCACGAAGCGGCGGATGCGCAAGGCCATGGTGTTGAAGGCGGCCGCGGCGGTGACGACTTCGCTCGGCCCGGTTTCGGGCAAAGCGGGGGCGTTGACGTCGCGGCCGAGCCGGTCGGCGGCGGCGGCCAGCACGGCGACGGGCAAGGTGAGCCGGCGGACCGCCCAGACCGTCATGATCGCCGCGGCGGCGGTCATCAGCAGGAAGGAAATGAGGAACGAGGGCGAGTTCCACGGCCGCAGTGGCGGGAGTTCGAAGCGCTGGTGCAACCAGGGGCCATCGGGGAAGCGCAGTCCGATCACCAGCAGGTCCGCGCCGGGGCGGCCGAGCACGACGGTGTCGCGGGGCCGCAGCGACGTGGGCACCGGCACCATCAGCATTTCGCCGGCGAGTTCGCGCTGCAGGGCGACGCTTGCCGGGGGCAGGGCATCCTCGGGTGGCTGCGGCTCGATGGCGGCCGAATGGCTGGCGGTCCGCGGCAGTTCGGTGATCGCGGGCAGCCGGTCGGCGGGGGAGAGCACCGCCAAGCTGCGATAGGTGCCCATCGCCTGCTGCGCGACGTCATGCATCTGCACGTTGCGCTGGAGGTCGGCATGGTCGAGCGCGTGGATGACGAGGCCGACGGCCTGGACCACGGCGAGGCCGGCGAGGAGAACCAGGGCGGTCCTGGCGGCGAGACTGCCCGGCCAGGCCGGCGACTTCACCGCCGCTTCACCTCGGCGGCCAGAACGTAGCCGCCGCCGCGCACGGTCTTGATGATTTGTGCGTTGCGGCCTTCGTCCTCCAGCTTGCGGCGCAGCCGGCTGACGGCGACGTCGATCGCGCGGTCATAGGGGCCCGCCTGGCGGCCGCGCAGCAGTTCGAGCAGCATGTCGCGCGTCAGCACCCGGTTGGCGCGTTCCACCAGGATCGACAGCAGTTCGAACTCGCCGCCGGTCAGCGGCACCTCGACGCCGTCCGCCCCGAGCAGTCGGCGGCGCAGGGTATCGATCGTCCAGTCGGCGAACTGGATCACCGAGGTGGCATGCGCCGGCCCGTGCTCGCCGGAGCGGCGCAGCACCGCGCGCACGCGGGCCAGCAGTTCGCGCGGGTTGAAGGGCTTGGCGAGATAGTCGTCGGCGCCGAGTTCGAGCCCGGCAATGCGGTCGGACTCGTCGCCCATCGCGGTCAGCATGACGATCGGCACCGGGGATTGGCCGCGCAGCCAGCGGGCGAAATCGGTGCCGCTTTCGCCGGGCAGCATGAGGTCGAGCACGACGAGGTTGAAATCGCCCTGCGACCACAGCCGGCGGCCCTCGCGGGCATCCTTGGCGGTGGTAACGCGGAAGCCCTCGCGTTCGAAGAAGCGGGCGAGCAGATCACGGATTTCGCCGTCATCGTCGATGACGAGCAGGCTGGCGTCCGGGGCCGGGCTGGCGGCGGTGGATGCGGCGTCTGACATGGCGCCACGATACCGCCATCGTGGCCGGCGCGCACTAGTCCGCAGCGCCTGGCGCGGCGATGTTGCAATTGGTCGCAATTGCCGTCAGGACCGCGGCCATGAGCCCACCGGTACCCCCTCCTTCCGCCCGCATCGGGCTTGACCATCTGGCGGCATCGCATGCCGAGTTCGCGGGCATCGAGGCCGCCGCCGGGCCACTGCCGTGGCGGCGGCGGACGCCGGGGTTTGCGGGGCTGTTGCAGGCGATCATGGGGCAGCAGATCAGCAACCAGGCGGCGGCGGCGATCTGGCGCCGGCTCGCGGCGCTTCCGGGCGCCCTCACCCCCGGCGGATTGCTGGCGCTCGACGACGACGCGTTGCGCGGCGCCGGCTTGTCGCGCCCCAAGGTCTCCCACGCGCGGTCGCTGGCTGCCGCCTATGCCGATGGCGTGCTCGACGACCGCCGGATCGCGGCGATGGACGACGATATGGCGATCGCGGCGATTTGCGCGGTGCGTGGCCTCGGCCCCTGGACGGCGGAGGTCTATCTGCTGTTCGCGCTGGAGCGGCAGGATGTCTTTCCCGCCGGCGACATCGCGTTGGCTGGCGCGCTCGCCGATCGTCGCGGCCTGGACGCACGGCCGGCGACGCCGGTGCTGCGGCAGATTGCCGCCGAGTGGTCGCCCTACCGCTCGCTCGCCGCCCGGCTGCTGTGGCACCACTGGCGCTTCTTCACCGGCCGCCCGGCGATGGATGATCTTCCGCTCGTCTAGCTTCGCCCCCCCCCCTGCGGCCACAACTCTGCCAGCACAACAAAGTCTTCATAACTTCGCCCTAGGCTTGGCCTGCAACCTCGGACGTCGGGCACCATGACCACTTCTGACGACGGCAACCGGCAGCTTCCGGCCCCCGTGCAGGATTTCCTGCCGACGACGTTCCTCGAACGCGGCATCGCCGTGCCCTTCACCACGCCGATGCTCGCCGGCACCCGCACCCGCCCCGGCGAGCGCAATACGATGGAGCTCATCGTGCCCAACCCCTCCGGCGGGCGGGGCGTCTACATCCTGCCGTGGGACGACCTCGCCGCCTTGTGCCGGCCGACGGTGCACGATGCGCGGCTGACCGCGGTGCTCTCCCATGCCCAGGGGGTGACGCCCACGACCATCCGCAAGGCGGCGCGCGAGACGGCGGCGATCGGCCTCGCCGGCCGGGCCGCCGCCGCGGCCGCGCGCAACGCCGACACGGGCGACCGCCAGGCGAGCCTGACCGCCAATTTCGAATTGCTGCTGGCGCTGGTACGCCGCATTGAGGCAAGCGATCCCACGATGGCGAACCCTCAGAACGAGCGCCCCGCCGACCTCGAACGTCGGGCGCGGCGCGCGATCGCCAAGATCGCGCCGGAACTCGGCCGCACCCACGAGTCGATCGCCAATGCGATGGAGGAGATCGCCGCGCTCTACAGCTCGGTCGGCATTGGCGCCGCATCGAGCGCGGGCCGGATCCCGACGCTGCTGGCACGGCTGCTGCGCATGCGCGCGGAACTGCAGACCGTGATGGAGCGCGGCAGCGGCGATGCCGCCCAGGAGGCGGACCTCGTGGCGGGCGCGCTCGATCTCACGACGAATTGCGCCAGGATCGTGCTGGCCGATATCCGCTCGGCGGCGGCCGATATCATCGCTCTGTTGCGCCGCTGGCTCGTCGAGCCTGACGCGTTGTCGCATATGCTGGCCCGGCCGGAATGGCTGCTGGACGGGTGGGACCGTATCGCCGCCCTGTGGGAGACCGCCGAGATGCACCGTGGCCAGGAGGAAACGCTCGGCGAAATCTGCGGCCTGATCCCGGCTGTGCCGCGCGAAATCGGCCACTGGGTAAACCACCAACTCAACATCGATGCAGACGTGCAGCGCCACCACCGCAAGGTCATCCTGCTGGAGGACTGGCGGACAGGGCGCGGCGTGATGGACATCATCCGCCGCAACGAGGCACTGCTGGAGCATGCGGCATGAGTGCCGGCAGTGAAACCGGTGGCATGATCAGCCGCCCGCATCTGCGCTCGCTGCAATCGGACCTGGTCGGCGCGCATGATCGCCAGATCCTGAAGGTTGTCGCGATGGTCGACAAGCTGCCGGTACGTGGCGACGCCGACCAGTTCATCGCCCCGCTGCGGCAGCGCCTGGCGGCGTTGCGGCCGGCCCGCCCGGTCAACTTCACCCGTCTGCTGTTCATGCCGCTCGATCCGGTGATCGTGGCGCCGGCAAACTGGAAGCGTGATGCTCTCGCCGTGCCGCGCTCGGCGTTGCTGCCGCTGTCGAACCAGGTGCGCGCGGCGCTCGGCGCCGATACTGCGGCGCTCGACCTGCGGATCGCACCGCTGACGAGTGGGCAGGGTGCCGAACTGCGGGCAATCGGCGCTGTGTTGTGGCCGCGCGCCGTCGCCGTGCTGTCCGCCAGCCAGCCGCCGGAGGACTGGGCGGCGGCCACCGGGCTGCAATCCGCCGATTATCGCGCCATCGCCGATCACGTCACGGCGGCCCTCGGCAGCAGCGGAGGGATCGAAGCGCTTGCGTGGGATGCGATCCATGGCAAGCAGCCGGCGACCCACGAAATCGAGGCGCTGCTGAGCGAGGCGCTCGGCGCCGGTAGCAGCGCCTTCGCGCTCATCGCCGCCCTGCTCGCCGCCCGCCTGCCGCATGCCCAGCCGGTGTTCATCGCTGCCGATGACATTGCGGCCCGGCGCGGCGAGCCGGCGGTGCGCCGCGCCGTCGACCAGATGATCGATACCACGATCGACGGCATCGAGGAGCGCATCCAGGAGACGGTGCAGCTCTCGCAGGCCGCGGCGTCGCTGCGCGGCGTGGTCGGGCTGCTGGAGGATCTCGAACTGCAATGCGCCACCCGGCCGAGCCGCAAGGCGCGCATCGTGCAGCTCCGGCGCACCATCGACGCGACCAGCCGCGTGAAATTCAACGAAGCCCTCGACGGTCGGCTGCTGAATCCGGCCGAGACGCTGGCCGAGGCCGACGACGCGCAGGTGATGCAGCTCGAAGCCGCGGCGCGGGATCTGCGCCGCTTCGAAGGCGTCGCCCGCCGGCTCGGGGGCGCCGAGCACTATGACAGCGGCTTGCGCGCCGCCGCCGGGGCGCTGAAGCCGCGCGATGGTGAGCTGATGCAGACCGTGATCGATCGTGTTCGGCTGATCGAAATCCTGCAAGGCGCCGAAGCGGCGGCCGCGGCGATGCCGGCCTAGCTACTCCATCGCGCGCAGACGGTGGGTTGATGCGGCCGCGGCCACCAGGTGGCCGGCCTCGTCGCGCACTTCGCTGCGGCAGAAATAGATTTGCTGCCCGCCCCCGATCCTGGTGCCGGTCGCCGTCAGCCGGCCGTGCTGGGCGCGGCCGATGAAGGAAGTGGTGAGATCGACGGTCACCGACCGGCGGGCGATGCCGCCCTCGGTCCATACCCCGGCCGAGGCGGCCGCCTCATCGAGCAATGCCATCAGCACGCCGCCATGGGCGGAGTGGTTGCGGTTCATGTGGCGCTCGGCGAGATCGCACACGATGACACAATGGCCATCGCGCCACTCGGTCATGCGGAAGCCCAGAAGTTCATGCAAGGGCGATGCGCTGCCGCGCAGGTCGGTCGGTTCGGGATGATCGGTCATCCTGCCGCTTTGCCGTTGACGGTGCCCTGCGTCAATTCATCGGAGCTAGGCGATCTGTAAATTCTGCACCGCGGTTTCGAGCTCGGCGAAGCTCGGCATGTGCTGGTTCGGTGCCATTTTCCGCCCGGTCTCGACGCTGACCTGCGGCGCATTGCCGTGCAGATGCGCCACCAGCACAGCGCGGACCACCTCGTTGTACTTGGCCTCCTCCTCGATTACCCCCTTGAGCCGGCCGGCGAAGGGGGCGGCGATGCCGTAGGCGAGCAGAATGCCGAGGAAGGTGCCGACCAGCGCGCCGCCGATCATCGCGCCGAGCACGGCGGGCGGCTCGTTGATGTGCGACATCGTCTTGATCACGCCGAGCACGGCGGCGACGATGCCCAGCGCCGGGAGGCCGTCGGCCATGGTCTGCAGGGCGTGCGCGCTGTGCAACTCCTCGTGGAGCGTTTTCTTCAGCTCGCGGGCCATCACGTCTTCGATCTGGTTCGGGTCGTCGGCGTTCATGCCGATCATCCGCAGATAGTCGCAAACCATCGCCGAGGTGTGGTGGTTCTTGAGCAGCTTGGGGAATTTCTGGAAGGCGGCGCTTTCGGCCGGCTTCTCGATATGCGGCTCCAGCGCCATCGACCCCTTGGTGCTGGCGAGGCGGACGAAGAAGTAGAGCATGCAAAGCAGGTCGATATAGTCGGACTTCTTGTAGGACGCGCCCTTCAGCGCCTTGCCGATGCCAGCGAGGGCGTGCTTCACGTCATGCATGCTGTTGGCCATGACGAAGGTGCCGATGGCCGCGCCCCCGATGGTCATCATTTCGTGCGGAAGCGCGTGGATCAACGGCTCCATGCTGCCGCCGGCCATGACGTAGCTGCCGAAAACGCAGACGAGCACGAAGATCAGGCCGCCGATCGTTGTCATGGCGTGCGCCGTGCCGCCGAGAGGTCGGTTTTCAGGACCACGATGGCGACGCGCCGATTGGCCGCGGCCAGCGGGTCGGCCGGCACCAGCGGGTCACGATCGGCGGTGCCGGTCACCCGGCGGAACCGGGTCTCGGTCAGTCCGTGCTCCACCAGCAGGCGCCGCGTCGCGTTGGCGCGCTCGGCCGATAATTCCCAGTTGGTGCGACCCTCGCCGCGGAAGGGGGCGGCGTCGGTATGGCCGCTGATGGCGATGTCCTCGGGCAGGCGCGCCAGCACCGGGGCGATCTTCTGGAGCAGGAGCCGGGCGCGGTCATTCACCGCGGCGGAGCCGGTGGCGAACATCGGCTGGCGGTCCTCGTCGATGATCTGGATGCGCAAACCCTCCTGCGTCATGTCGATGCGGAGCTGGCGCGACAATCCGGCCAGCGCCGGGTCCGACTGCACGGCCTCGCGGATTTGCGCCGCCGCCCGTTCGAAGGCCACGCGCTCGCGGCGTTCCTGCTCGGCGCGAAATGCCGCGTCGTCGATCTCGCGGGCCGCGGCATCCGCGGCGGCGCCGGCGGCGCTGTTGGCGAGATACTGGCCCGCGGCCGGGTTCTGCGCCTGGGCCGCCGCCTGGCCACCGCCGGGCGCCTTGCTGCCATCGGTGCGCAACGTCGCGCTGGCGCGGCCAGCGGGGCGGGCGGCCGTGCCTTCGGTATCGGCGGGCGGCTCCTCGGCGGGCGCCTGTTCACTGTCGGGATCGTCGACCGGCGGCGCCTGGGAGGATTGCTTGCCCGGGCTGATGGACTTGGTGCCGCGGTCCGAGGCCATATCGCCCTCGTCGAATGGCGTATGGCCGCCGAACGGCTTGCCGTTGCCGGAACGGCCGGCGCTCATCAGATCATTCGGCGTGAAATAATCCGCGAGACCGCGGCGCTGCTCCTCGCTGGTGGCGTTGAGCAGCCACATCAGCAGGAAGAAGGCCATCATCGCCGTCACGAAATCGGCGTAGGCGACCTTCCAGGCGCCACCGTGATGGCCGCCTTCGATGATCTCTTCCTTGCGGATGACGATGCCACCGCGATCGCCTTTCTTGCCCTTGGCGCTCATGCCACTCCTGCATCGGCCGCACGCTGGGCGGCACGGCGGCAGAGTGGCAAAGAGGGCTTAACCGGGCATGAACGGGGCCGTCACGGCCGCCAGATCGCCGGCATTTCGGCGAGAATGCGGGTGACGTCGGGCATCGCGTTGTAGCCGTGGAAGCTGAAGCGCAGCCGGCCATGGCCGTTCCAGGCGAAGACCTTGCGGGCGTGCAACTCGTTGCACATCGCCTGCGCCTCGGAACTGTCCATGCATACATTGGCGCCGTGGCGAGCGGGGTCCGCCGGCGTCGTGAGTGGGATGCCGGCCTTGGTCAGCCCCTCGATCAAGGCCGCGGTGAGGCTCGATACATGGCGGTGCAGCAGCGCCTGATCGTGGCGATCGAGATAATCGAGCGCCGCGTTGAGCACGTAGACCGGCCCGTGGGCAGGGTTGCCGCGGGTGAAGCGCAGCCCGCCGGGCTTGACCTCGATCGGCCCTGCCCAGTCCGGCCGGGAGAAGCCGGCGATGGAGTGCCAGCCCGCGGTGGTCGGCACCCAATCGGGCTGGCGGGTGCGGTTCCAATAGGCGATCGCGGTGCCGGTGGTGCCGAGCAGCCATTTATAGCAGGCGGCGAAGGCGAAATCGGTCAGGGTCGCGTCGATCGGCATCCAGCCGGCGGCCTGGGTGAAATCCACCACCAGCAGCGCGCCCACCTTGTCCGCCGCGCGGCGCAGGGCCGCGATGTCGAAGCGCTCGCCGGTCATGTAGGAGACGCAACTGGCCCCGATCACCCGGGTGCGGGCGTCGATCAGCCCCTCCAACCGGTCGGGCGCGGTGCCGCGGGCGACGCGGATTTCGAGCTTCGGGTGGCGCTGCATGGCGAAGGGGGCGACGATGGAGGGGTATTCCAGCGCGTCCACCACGATATTGTCGCCGGGCCTGAACTCCAGGCTTTCCGCCACCATCGCCACCCCGTCGGCCACCGAGGAGACGAAGCCGATCTCATCGGCCACCGCCCCCCAGCGCGCGGCCACACGGGCCTGGGCGCGGTTGACCTCGGCCTCCATCGCGGTGCGGCCGGGCATGCCGCTCGACTTGTCCTCGGCGTAGCGCAGCAAAGCGGCGTCATGCGCGAACAGAAACGGCGGCTCACCGCCGGCGCAGACGTGGGAGACCCCCTCGGGGATGCGAAAATCCGCAGGATCGAACAGTGGCTTGTCCGTGTTCATGCCGCGAGTGCCCTTCCGAAAACGGCCGGATCGACGTTGCCGCCGCTGACCACGATGCCCACCACTTTTCCCCGCGCGTTGAACTTGCCAGCCAGCAGGGCGGCCAGACACACCGCGCCGCCGGGCTCGACCACGAGTTTCAAATGGCTGAAGGCGAAAGCGATGGCGGCCAGAACCTCGGCGTCGCTCACCGCGAGCCCGCCGGCGAGGCGGTGCTGGTTGACCTCGAAGGTGAGTTTTCCGGGCATTTTCGAAAGCAGCGCGTCGCACAGCATCGATCCTCCCGGCGCATTGCCGAGGCGCGATCCGCTGACCAGCGAGCGGGCGGTGTCGTCCCAACCCTCCGGTTCTACCGCATAGACAAGGGTGCCGGGCGAGGCGCCCTCGATGCCAAGCGCGCAGCCGGCCACCAGGCCGCCGCCGCCGGTGCAGACCAGCAGCGCGTCCATTGTGAGCCCGGCGGCCTTGGCGTCCTCGGCGAGTTCGAGTGCCAGCGTGCCCTGCCCGGCGATGACGTCGGCATGGTCGAACGGCGGCACCATCACCGCCCCGGTGCGTTCGGAATGGGCGCGGGTGAGGGCCTCGCGATCGTCGCTCACCCGGTCATAGTGGATGATCTCGGCCCCCCAGCGGCGGGTGCTCTCCATCTTGATGCGCGGCGCGTCGGCCGGCATGAACACTGTCGCGCGGGCGCCGACCGAGGCGGCGGCGCAGGCGGTGGCCTGGCCGTGATTGCCCGAGGAATGGGTGACCACCCCCGCCCGGCGTTGGGCGTCGTTCAATTTGAGGATGGCGTTGGTGGCGCCGCGCAGCTTGAAGCTGCCGGTGCGCTGCAAGGGCTCGGGCTTGACCAGGATGGTTCCCCCGGTGAGGTCGTCGAGCAGGCGGTGGCGCATCATCGGGGTGCGCACGATATGCGGCGTGATGCGGGCGCGGGCGTCGAGCACGTCCTGGTGGGTGGGGATCTGCATGGCGGTCCTCCTCAGCGCAGGCGGGGCATCGCGACCACGGGCTCGCCGCCCGCCGTGCCGCCATCCGCTTGGCCGGTGACACGATAGAGCCGAAATCCCTCCGCCGTCATCCCATTGCGGGCACGCTCCAGCGTGCCGGTCAATGAAATTTCCGCCCAGCCGTCCGGGGGCGTCGCGTCGCGCCGGGCGGAGCGGACCAGCAGCCCGCTCCGCCCGGCGATCGCGGCGGCAGGCAGGTCGAAATAGCGCCAGCGCGCCTCGATCGCGTAAACCGGGGTTTCGCGCGGCAACAGACGGGCGAGCAACGCGGCGTGGCCGTAGTTGTCGGACACCACAAACGCCAGGCCGGTGCGGCCGCGTTCGGCCTCGATATCGGCGGCGAGCCGCTCCCAGCCGCCGAGGCGCAGCAGCGTCGGGTCGAGCCGCATCGGCAGCGCGAAGGGGGCGAGGCTCGCCTGGGCCCAGGCGAGGACGGTGAGCGCGAAGCCGAGAGCGATGCCGGGCACGACGGCGCGGCGCCATCGCGGGCCCAGCCCGGCGACGGCGATTGCGGCGGCCGGGTATATTACCGCCGGCCAATTGGCCTGCACCCGGTCGCCCAGCGCATGCTCGAGGAATAGCAACGATGGCAGCAACGAGAGCGCGGCGAGCAGGGACCACGCGGGATCGCGGTTGCGCAGCCGCCTCGCGGTCAGCACCATGCCGGCGGCGCACAGCACGGCGATGACGGGGGTGGCGAGGCCAAGCTGGCCGCCGATCAACTCGCCGAGAAACTGGGGCGCGCGCGAGGCATCGAACACCCCCGCTCGGCCGCCCTGCTTGGCGAAGCTTGCCCAGTCATGCGCCGCGTTCCACGCCAGCACCGGGGCGAACACCAGGGCGGCCAGCAGCCCGCCGAGCCAGGGCGCCGGCCGGCGCAGCCAGGGCCGCATCGTGGGCACCGCCAGCACCCAGAGCAGCACGCCGAAACCCAGCAGGAAGCCGGTGTATTTGCTTGCCGCCGCCAGCCCGATCCCCCCCCCCGCGACGAGCCACCAGCGTGCCTGTCCCGTCGCCACCAGCCGGCCGAGCGCCCAGAGTGCGGCGGTCCAGAAGAACAGCACCGGGGTATCCGGCGTCATCGTCACCGCGCCGACACCGAACAGCAGCGTGGCATTCAGCAGTCCGGCCGCCAACAGCCCGGCGCGGCGGCCGGGCAGGAGATCCTCCCCGGCGGTGGCGAGCAGGATGGAACCGAGCGCGGCCGAGAGGGGCGCGAGCAGCCGCACCCCGAGCGCGCCATCGCCGAGCAAGGCGGTGCCGACCCAAATCCACAGCGCCACCATCGGGGGATGATCGAGATAGCCCGGCGCCAAAGCGCGTGACCATACCCAGTAGTACGCCTCGTCCGGCGCCAGCGGCATCGCGGCGGCGACGGCGAGCCGGGCCAGAGTCAGGGCCGCCAGTGCGGCCCAGGCCCAGCGGGGCAGGTTCAGAGCGGCACGCCCGCGAGGCTGCGGCTGGTGCGGATGGTTTGCAGCGTCTGCACCCGCGAGACGCTGGCCGCGCCGGTCAGCCTTGTGGTGAGCTGGTTTTCATGGGCGGTGTCGCGCGCCACCAGCTTGATCAGGAAGTCGCTGCCGCCGCGGATCATGTGGCATTCGCGCACCTCGGGCCAGCCGGCCACCAATGCCTCGAAGGCCGCCAGCACCGTCTCCTTCTGGCTTTCCAGCCCGACGACGGCGAAGAAGGTGATTTCCCAGCCGAGCATCTGCGGGTCGGTATCGGCGTGGTAGCCGCGAATGATCCCGGCCTCCTCCAGCCGACGCACCCGGCGCAGGCAGGGCGGCGCGGAAATCCCGGCGCGGCGGGCGAGTTCCACGTTGGTCATCCGTCCGTCGGCCTGCAATTCGGAGAGGATGCGTCGGTCGATGGCGTCGAGCGCATTGGCGCCGGCTTCGGTCGGGAGAGGCTTCATGCGGCTGGCTGGTCCTGGAGCGGGTTGGTGAGGTCGGTCGCCGCATCTTTCGGCGACGTTATGTCCCACGCAATATTATTGCACGAGGGCCCCGCCGCAAGGGCGGTAGCCGCACTTCCTTGTCCTGCGGGGCCGGCGCCCGCTATGGTCGCCCGGCAAGTTCGCCGGATCGATCGCCCATGCCCGCCACTCACCGCCCACGCGTCCTCATCATCGGTGCCGGCCCCGCCGGCTATACGGCGGCGATCTACGCCGCCCGCGCCGCGCTGAACCCGATGCTGGTGGCTGGTCTCCAGCCGGGCGGGCAGCTCACCATCACCACCGACGTCGAGAACTATCCGGGCTTCGCCGAAACCATCCAGGGCCCGTGGCTGATGGAGCAGATGGAGGCCCAGGCGCGCCACGTCGGCACCGAGATCGTCCATGACATCATCACCGCGGTGGATTTCTCGGCGCGTCCGTTCCGCTGCATTGGCGACTCGGGCGATGTCTACCTAGCGGACGCTGTTATCATCGCCACCGGCGCCCAGGCGCGCTGGCTCGGCCTGCCCTCGGAGCAGCGGTTCCAGGGCTTCGGGGTTTCCGCCTGCGCCACCTGCGACGGGTTCTTTTTCCGCGGCAAGAAGGTGGCGGTGATCGGTGGCGGCAACACGGCGGTGGAGGAGGCGCTCTATCTTACCCATCATGCGTCCTCCGTCACCCTGGTGCACCGGCGCGACAGTTTCCGCGCCGAGAAGATCCTCCAGCAGCGGCTGTTCGCCAATCCGAAGGTGACCGTGGTGTGGGACGCCGTTGTCGAGGAGATCACCGGCAGCGAGGGGCCGCTCTCTGTCACCGGGGCCAGGCTGCGCAATGTGAAGTCCGGGGTGGCGAGCGAGATCGCGGTGGACGGGGTGTTCGTCGCCATTGGCCATTCGCCGACCACCGCGATTTTTAAACAACAGGTCACCTGCGACTCGGACGGGTATATCGTCACCACCCCCGGCAGCACCCGCACATCGGTGCCCGGCGTGTTCGCGGCGGGCGATGTGCAGGATAAAACATGGCGCCAGGCGGTCACCGCGGCAGGAACCGGGTGCATGGCGGCGCTGGAAGTGGAAAAATGGTTGGCAGGGCATGACGCCGACTCGATAAAGGCGGCACAATAGATTTCGCCGTGCGCCGCGGCCGGACATTTCCGGCCGGGTGAAGATCGGCGGGGGATGAGGGGCTGATGGACTGGGACAAGCTGCGCGTATTCCACGCGGTGGCCGAAGCGGGCAGCTTCACGCATGCCGGCGATACGCTGAACCTCAGCCAGTCGGCCGTGTCGCGGCAGATCTCGGCGCTCGAGGAGACGCTGCAGGTGCCGCTGTTCCACCGCCATGCGCGGGGGTTGATCCTCACCGAACAGGGGGAGAGCCTCAACCGCACGGTGCGCGAGGTGTTCGCCAAGCTCGCGATGACCGAGGCGCTGCTCACCGAAAGCAAGGAGAAACCGGCCGGGCGGCTGAAGATCACGACCACGGTGGGCTTCGGCGCCAAGTGGTTGGCGCCCCGGCTGAAGGACTTCCTCGACCAATACCCCGACGTGCAGGTGCAACTGCTGCTGGACGACTCCGATCTCGACCTTGCCATGCGCGAGGCCGACGTCGCCATCCGCATGCATCCGCCGCGCCAGCCCGACCTGGTGCAGCGCCATCTCACTGCGATTGAATGGGTCGTCTGTGCGTCGCCCGACTACCTCACGCGCCACGGCACCCCACTGCGCGCCGAGGATCTCGACGCCCACAAGCTGGTGCTGTTCGGCGAGTATCGCCCGCCGGTGCAGGACATCAACTGGCTGGCCGAGCTCGGCCGCCGGCCCGGCAGCCCGCGGCGTGGACTGCTGGAAGTCAACAGCCTGATGGCCATGACGCTCGCGGTGAAGGCCGGCCTCGGCATCGCCGCACTGCCCGATTATCTCAACCCGGAGGATGAGGGCCTGGTGCGGATCATGACCGATATCCGCCCCCCCAAGGTGGACGTGTTCTTCGTCTACCCCGAGGAACTGCGGAATTCCAAGCGGGTGGCGGTGTTCCGAGACTTCCTGCTGGCGAAGCTGCAACAGCGCGGGGATCGGCAATAAATTTCCCCGGAAACCGCGTCAACTCAAAGGGTTGATGCAGTTCCTCCATGTTCTGACTTATCTGCAATGCAACGGGCTCATGTCAGGAATGGGCGATCCGCTATGGTTGGTTGCATTGGAGTGACGGATTGTCGCGCGCGGGATTGCGGCGATGGGCGCGACGGTGCGCGCTTAGTCAATGTTCCTGCCTGCGGGTAGGGTCGGGGGCGATATGCCCCCGCGTCTCCCGGACGTTAAGCCTCCCTGTATCCTTGCCCTGCTGAGTCAATGACTTAGCAGGGTATTTTTTTGGCCGACGCCATCCTGCGGGCAGCGTCGGCCACTGACGGCTGACCTCGGGGTTCTCCAACGCCGAGACGATCCACGACCGCGGCATGCCGGCCACCTATTCGGCTGTGCGGATATCCGGAGCCATCACTGCCATTTCACGCCGTACGCCGGCCAGCAGCTCGAAGGAACGTCGCCGCGCCGAATGGTCGAAGATCTGGGCCGTCACCATCAACTCGTCGGCTCCCGTGCGGCTGATGAAATCGGCCAGCCCGGTCCGGATCGTGGCCGGCCCGCCGACCACCGCGCATGACAGCGCGCGCTCCAGCATCACACGCGCGCGGGGATCAAGACGGGCATCCATGTCATCGACGGGGGGCGGCAGTTTGCCTGGCCGGCCGCTGCGTAGGTTGATGAATGCTTGTTGCAGCGATGAGAACAGCCGCTTCGCCTCGGCGTCGCTGTCGGCCGCGAACACATTGATGCCGAGCATCACGCGGGGGGCCGCCAGCCACTCCGATGGCCGGAACCGCTCGCGATAGATGGAGATCGCCTCGTACATCTGATCGGGTGCGAAATGCGAGGCAAACGCGTAGGGAAGGCCGAGCGCGGCGGCGAGTTGTGCGCCATAGGTGCTCGATCCCAGGATCCACACCGGGACGTTGAGACCGGCGCCGGGCACCGCCTGGAGCTGCTGGCCGGGCCTGGTGGGGCGGAAATAGTCGATAAGCTCGATCACATCGCGCGGGAAGTCATCTTCCTGGCTGAGGCTGCGCCGCATCGCATGCGCCGCGATCTGGTCGCTGCCCGGGGCGCGGCCGACGCCGAGGTCGATCCGTCCGGGATGCAGGGCGGCGAGCGTGCCGAACTGCTCGGCGATCAGCAGGGGCGCGTGGTTGGGCAGCATCACCCCGCCGGCACCCAGCCGGATCGTCTTTGTCCCGGCGGCCACATGGGCCAGCGCCACCGCGGTGGCGGCGCTGGCGATGCCCGGCATGTTGTGATGCTCGGCCATCCAGTAGCGGGTATAGCCGAGCGCCTCGGCGTGGCGCGCCAGATCGGCCGAATTGCGCAGTGCCTGCCCGGCGTCGCTGCCCTCGGGGACCGGCGCGAGGTCGAGGATCGAGAGCGGCACCATCACGCTAGCCGACCCGCGGCGTCACCGGGGCTACGCCGTCCATGCTGGCCTGCACGAAGGCGCCGCCATTGGCGATCGACTTGCGGCCGGCGGCGAGGCGGGGGTGGTGGAGGTGCCAGACATGGATCATCTCGGGCCACAACTCCATCGTCACCGCCACATGGGCGGCGCCGGCGATGGCGGCGAGGCGGATGCCGTCATCGAGCAGCGTCTCGGCCGCGCCCACCTGCACCAGCAGCGGCGCGAGGCCGCGCAGATCGGCGTGCAGCGGCGAGGCCAGCGGGTTCCGCTTGTCGCCGCCGGCGAGATAGGTCGTCGCCATCATGTCGAGCCCGGGCTTCTGCACGTTGGGGTCTTCGGCCGATTTGCTGATGATGGAGCCGCCGGTGTTTTCCATGTCGATCCACGGCGAAATCGTCCAGCCGCAGGCCGGCTGCGGCAGGCCGGCATCGCGGATCGCCACCATCGCTGCCACCGCCAGCCCGCCACCGGCACTGTCGCCGGCAAGCGCGATGTTGCCCGGCGCGAAGCCGCTGGCCAGCAAATAGCGATAGGCGGCCAGCGCATCCTCGATCGGGGCGGGGAAGGGGTGCTCGGGCGCCAGCCGATAGCCCAGCGCCAGAACCCGGGTGGCCGCCGCGCGGCCGATCTCGGCGGCGACGTGGCGGTGGCTGTCGAGCGAGCCGACGACGTAGCCGCCACCGTGGAAGTACAGGATCACCCGGCGCGGATCGGCATTCGGCGTGAAGGTCCATTCCGCCGACACCCCGGCGGCGCTCACCGCATCCACCTGCACATCGGCGGCAATGCCATAGGCGAGGCCGCGGTCATCGAGCCCGGCGCGCATGTCGGCGAGTTCGGTCGGGCGAACCCGCGCGGCCATTTCGGCGCGCAGGGCGTCAATTTCCGGATTGCTCATGGCCTGTGTCCCCTCGCGTTGTTCGTGTGCGCGAGTGTCGCCCGGCGGTGCCGCCGGCGCAAGCCGATCAGCCGGGGTCGAGCCGCAGCCCGGTAGCCGCGTCGAACACGTGCAGCGCGGCGGCCGGAAAGCCGACCGACATGCGCTCCGTCGGCGCCTCGGCCTTGGGCAGCTTCACCGAGAGCATCTCGCCATTGCTGAGCCGGCCGATCACCACCGTCTCGGAGCCGAGTGGCTCCAGCAGATCCACCTGCAACTCCTCGCCCGCCGCATCCGCCACCACGTGCTCCGGCCGGATGCCGATGGTGAGCGCCATGCCGTCGGCCCCCGCGCGGCGCCCGTCGACAAAGGGGATGACGGGGCCGAGCGCGAGGCTGGCCGCTGTGCCGCCATGGCTCAGCGTGGCCGGCAGGAAGTTCATGGCCGGCGCCCCGATGAAGCCGGCGACATAAACATTGGCCGGCCGCTCGAACACCTCCATGGGGGTGGCGAGCTGCACCGCGCGGCCCTGGTGCAGCACCAGCAGCCGGTCACCCAGCGTCATCGCCTCCACCTGATCATGCGTCACATAGAGGGAGGTGACGCCCATGCGCCGCTGCAGCCGCTTGATCTCGGCCCGCATGGTCACCCGCAGCGTGGCGTCGAGGTTGGAGAGCGGTTCGTCGAACAGGAACAGCTTGGGGTGGCGCACGATGGCGCGGCCCATCGCCACGCGCTGGCGTTGGCCGCCCGAGAGCTGGCGCGGCTTGCGGGCCAGCAGCGGTCCGAGGCCCAACATCTCCGCGGTCTCCTGAACGCGCGTGGTGATATCGGCTTTGGTGAGGCCGCGGATCTTGAGCGCGTAGGCCATGTTGTCGAACACGCTCATATGCGGATAGAGCGCGTAGTTCTGGAACACCATCGCGATGTCCCGCTCCGCCGGGTCGAGCCGGGCGACATCCTTGCCATCGAGCTCGATCGCCCCCGCGGTGGGGTCCTCCAGCCCGGCGACTAGGCGCAGCAGGGTCGATTTGCCGCAGCCCGAGGCACCGACGATCACCAGCATTTCGCCGGAGGCGAGGGCGAGATCGATCCCGTGCAGCACGGCGACGGGGCCGAAACTCTTGCGTAGATCGTGAAGCTTCAGCGTGGCCATGCTACTTGTCGCCTTCCGTGAGGCCCTTGACGAACCAGGTCTGCATCAGCAGCACCACCGCCACCGGCGGCAGCATCGCCAGCACCGCAGTGGCCATGACGCGGTTCCATTCGACCGAGGTATCCGCCCCGATCATTTTGACGATGCCGATGACGATGGTGTCCAGCCGCGAGTCGGTCGCCACCAGCAGCGGCCAGAGATACTGGTTCCAGCCATAGACAAACAGGATCACGAACAGCGCGGCGATATTCGCCCCGGAGACCGGCAGCAGGATATCGCGCAGGAAGCGCAGCGGCCCGGCGCCATCCATCCGCGCCGCCTCCACCAGCTCATCCGGCACCGCGAGAAAGGTCTGGCGGAACAGCAGCGTCGCGGTGGCCGAGGCAATCAGCGGCAAAGTGAGGCCGGTGAAGCTGTTGATGAGGCCGAAACCCGCCATCACCGAATAGGTCGGGATAATGCGCACCTCAACCGGCAGCATCAGGGTGAAAAAGATCGTCCAGAAGCAGACGAGGCGGAAAGGGAAGCGGAAGAAGGCGATGGCATAGGCCGAGAGCACGGAGATGACGATTTTGCCGATCGCGATCGAGATCGCCATGCCGAAACTGACCATCAGCAAATGCCACACCGGCGCCACCCCCGGTGCCCCCTCGGTCAGCACCTTCCAGTAGACGCCGATCCCGCTGCCGGGAATGAAGCTCAACTCGCCGCGGCCGATCATCGCCGGGTCCTGGGTGGAGGCGGAGAATACCAGCCACAGCGGCAGCACGAACAGCAGCACGCCGATGGAGAGCACGATATGGGCGGTCCAGTCGGTTCGGGAGCTCATGGGCGGCCGCTCATGTCTTGTCGCGCTTTCCGAGGAAGCGGAACTGCACCACGGTCAGCACCACTATGCCGACCATCAACACTACGGACTGCGCGGAGGAGCCGCCGAGATCGAGGTTCACCACGCCGTCGCGGTAGACCTTCACCACCAGCGTCTCGGTGGATTTGCCGGGGCCGCCATGGGTGAGTGCTTGGATGGTGCCGAAAGTGTCGAAGGCGGAGTAGACGAGGTTCACCACCAGCAGAAAGAAGGTGGTGGGTGCCAGCAGCGGGAAAATGATAGTGCGGAAGCGCCGCCAGCCGCGCGCGCCATCCATGCGCGCCGCCTCGATCACCGATCGGGGGATGGATTGCAGCCCGGCGAGGAAGAAGATGAAGTTGTAGCTCACCTGCTTCCAGGCTGAAGCCAGGATCACCACCAGCATCGCCTGGCCGCCGTTGATCTTGTAGTCCCACACCACGCCGATGGCTTTCAGCCCGTGCGCGACCATGCCGATCTGCGGGTGCAGCAGCAGAATCCACAGCACCGCGGCCACCGCCGGGGCGATGGCGTAGGGCCAGATCAGCATGGTGCGGTAGAAGCCGCGCCCGGCGATTTCACGGTCGGCGAAAACCGCGAGCAGCAGGGCGACGCTCATCGAAAGCAGGCTGACGGCGGCGCAGAAATACACCGTCCGCCACATGCTCTCGACGTAGAGCGGGTCCTCGAACAAATCGACGAAGTTCTCGAGGCCGATGAACTGCGTCCTGAGGCCGAAGGCATCTTGCCGGGTGAGGCTGCCATAGATCGCCTCGCCCGCCGGCCACAGAAAGAAGAACACCGTGAGCAGCAGCTGCGGCAGCACGAAGGCCGCCGGCAGTAGCCAACCGCCGAAGATGGTGCGGCGTTCCATGCCCGGCGCGGGTCCTTCGGTTTGGCCCTTAGCCCTTGGTCGCCTTCTCGAAGTCGCGCAGCACACGATTGCCGCGGGTGACCACGGCATCGAGCGCGGCCTGGGCGCCCTGCTGGCCCTGCAGCGCCTTCTCCAGCTCCTCGGAGAAGACGTTGCGCAGCTCGGCCATCCGCCCGAGTCGGAAGCCGCGGGAATTTGGCGTCACCTCGCCGCGGGTGAGCTGGATGATCGGCAGATCGGTGCCGACCACCTTCTGGTAGTAGCCCTGTTGCTTCGACAGCTCGTAGCCCGCCAGTGTCACCGGCACGTAGCCGGTCTTCTGGTGCCACACCGCGTCATTATCGGCGCGGCCGATGAACTTCAGGAACTGCGCGCAGGCCTTGTATTCGGCCGGCGTGCGGCTCGGCGTCGTCATGGTCCACAGCGAGGCGCCGCCGATGATGGAGTTGATCGGCTTGGCGTTCACCTCCGGGTCGATCGGCAGCAGGGCGGCGGCCCAGCGGAACTTGGCGTCCCGTGCGATGGCGGCGCGGGCGGCGGAGGAGTTGAAGCCGATCGCGGCCTCGCCGGAGGGGAAGATGGCATCGGCCGCGTTGTCCCGGCCGGCATATTTGAACAGCCCCTCCTTGGACATGTCGAGCAGGCGCTGCATTTGCTTCACGAAGGGAGGGGTGTTGACCTTGAGCTCGGTATCGAGCCCCTCGAAGCCGTTGGACTTGGTGGCGAACACCAGGTCATGCATCGCGGCGTATTGCTCGAACTGGATCCAGATCGGCCAGGCCGAGCCCATGGGGATTGGCGTCGCGGCCTTGGCCTTCAGCGAACGGCAGGCGGCGATCACGTCGTTCCAGGTAACCGGCGGCTTCTCGGGGTCGAGCCCGGCCTTCTCGAAGGCGTCCTTGTTGTACCACATCACCGAGGTGGAGGAGTTGAACGGCAGCGAGGCGAGCCGCCCGTCGGGCAGGCTGTAATAGCCGCGTACGCCGCCGAGATAGGCCTTGGGGTCGAACTCGATGCCGGTCTCCTGGCTGAGCTGCCAGACCTGCTTCACGGCGGGGCCGGCGGCGAGCATGGAGCCGGTGCCGACCTCGAACATCTGCACGATATGCGGCGCCTGGCCGGCGCGCCAGGCGGCGATGGCCGCCGTCAGCGTCTCGGGGTAGGTGCCCTTGAACACCGCCTCGACCTCGACGGCCTCCTGCGAGGCGTTGAATTCCTTGGCGATCCGATTGACCTCATCGCCGAGCGCGCCACCCATGGCGTGCCACCAGACGATCTTGGTCTTGGCCTGAGCGAAGCCTTGGGCCGGCAGGGCGGCGGCGGCGGTCGCGGCTAAAAGTGTCCGGCGTTTCATGGATGTGCTCCTCGCATGCTTCGACGTCCCCGCGCTTAGACGCGGCTTGTTGCGCGATGATGGCACAGTCGTGGCGGTTCGGTGAAGGGCGGCTTGCCCATCCGCCCGCTGCGCCATTACACAGCGGCAGCAGCAAAGGACGGGCGAGCATGGACCTCAAGGCACATATCCGCGGCATTCCTGATTTCCCCAAGCCGGGGATCTTGTTCTACGACATCGCGACCCTGCTGCGGGACGCCGATGCCTGGCAGGTCGCGATGGGCCGAATGGCGCGCGCGGTGCGCAAACACCAGCCGGACCTGATCGCCGGCATCGAATCGCGCGGTTTTCTGATCGCGGCGCCATTGGCGCTCAAGCTCGGTTGCGGCTTCATCATGGTGCGCAAGCCGCGCAAGCTGCCAGGCCCGACGATCGGGCACGATTATGCGCTGGAATACGGCACCGATCGCATCGAGATCCAGGCGGATGCCGTTCAGCCCGGCCAGCGGGTGGTGGTGGTCGACGATCTGCTGGCGACTGGTGGCACTATGGCCGCGGCGATCGCGCTGCTGCGCACGGTGGGTGCCGAAGTGCCGGCGGCCGCGGCGCTGATCGAGCTGACATTCCTCAATGGCAGGGCCAAGGTTCCGGTGCCGGTCGAAACGCTGATGGCCTACGACGAGTAGTCCGCCGTGGTCTGGGCGTCGTCGATCAATGCGTAGAGGGCAAGGCGTTCGCTGCTGACATCCTCTTCGGGGACGATCATCTGAATCGCGTCAAGCACCCCGGAGATTTGTCGTGCGCCCCATAGGCGCGCGGTCGGTTCTGCGGTCGCAAGCCGTTCGGTGCGGGCAGCGGCCAGGTCCTTGAAAATCGCCGCCTCGCGCCGCATCGCCGCAAGCCAGCGGGCACGGAAGATCGGTGCCACCGCCGCCATCATTTCGCACCTTGATGCGGGTGCGACACGCGCGAGGGCGAAGCGCTCGATGTGAGCGAAGGCGGTGCTGATCAGCGGGACCGACCAATAGAGGTCGGCGATATCATCGTCGTGCGGCAGGTCGCGCTGGGTGAATTGCGAACAGCCGCGGGCGAGCTGGTCGACCGGCTTGCCGCCATGACGGCGCCAAAAGGACATTTCGGCGACGTGGCGGATCTCGCCGTAGAGGGCGAGTTCGGCGAGCACCGCATGGTCCCAGCCCGGGCGATAGGCGAGGGGGGCCAGCAGATCCACCGCGGCACGTCGATAGATACCCCAAAAGGCCGGCGCGCTGGTGTAGTGCGCCATCACGTGGCGCGCTCGCGTCGCGGGGTTTGGCCCCACGGCATGCAGCCGATGGGTCTCTGGATAGACGTGTGACACGCGGCGGTCATCGCCGAACACAACGCCGGCGGCGTGGCACATGACGGTGGCGGGTTCACCGAGCAACACGTCCATCACCGCTTCCACGAAATCGGGTGCGACGAGGTCATCGGCCGTCTTGGGCATCACGAACGTGGCCTCGCCATGCCAGAACGCCTTCTGGCAGTTCAACACCGGGCCGATATTGGCGGCGTTGCGACGCAGCTTGATCCGCTGGTCCCGCGCCGCGAGAGCATCGACGATCGTGCAGGTCGCATCGCTCGATGCGTTGTCGATCACTGTAATGCTGAGGTTCCGCCAGGTCTGCCCCAGCACGCTGTCGATAGCCTCGGAGATCGTCGCGGCGCCGTTGTGGACGAAGACATTCACGTCAATCTGCGGTTGCATCAGGCGCCCCGTTGCCCACACCAGTCTCGCCAGGCATGGCGCAGGGCGTTGCCGAGGCTGCGGCCGAAGCGCGGACCGTCGCAGAGCGGGCTCGCCGCCATGCGTCGGCGCAACCCATGTCGCACATCCGTGAGGGCGGTGATGTCGCGGGCTTTTTCAACCGCGAGCCTGCGGTACCCGTCGGGTCCCTCGGCGACCCAGTCAGCAAGCCCGATATTCGCGAGGTGGCTCGCCGAGTGCCGCGAGGCGAAGGTTTCCCCGGGCATCGTCACCACCGGCACGCCCATCCACAGCGCCTCACAGGTGGTAAGCCCGCCGCTGTAGGGAAACGGGTCGAGCGCGATGTCGACCCGCCCATAGCGGCGCAGCAATTCGGTGTGCGGCGCGCCGCCGAGAAGCTCGATCCGTTCGTGGCCGATCCCGGTTTGGGAAAATGCATCGAGCAGGCGTGCGCGCGTCGGCGCCTCGCTCATTTGGTGGCACATGATGGCGAGGCGCGAGCCGGGAACCTCGCGCAGAATATCCGCCCACGCGGCAATCGCGCCGCGGGTGATCTTCGCGAGGTTGTTAAAGCAACCGAACGTGACCCGCCCGGTGGCGAGCGCCGGAAGCGGTGCCACGTCGGGGGCGTAGGGTGGCGGGCTGTAGCAGACATAGCCGTCGTCCAGCCGCAGAATCCGCTCACTGTAGAAGCGCTCGAATCCTTCAGGTATTTCCCAGTGATCGGCAATGAACCAGTCCATCTCGGCAAGGCCGGTGCTGTGGTTCTGTGAGCCCACCCATTTGACCTGGACTGGCGCGAGCCGGTTGGCGCACACGCCGAGCATGCCCTGATCGCCGTTGCCGCCGAGGTCGATCACGATATCCAGGCCGCGTGCCCGGCAGATTGCCACGATGTCTGCCGGGGAGCGGCCGTCGAGTCGCGTCCAGGAGGCGGCGACCGCCTTGAACCGGCGATGGATGGCATCACTGCCGTGCTCCGGACCGAGACAATGCAGTTCGAACCGCGATGGATCGAGGGTCTCGAAGCCGGCGACCGTCAGCCAGCCCACCGGATGGGTTTTGAGCGTCGGCGACAGCAGTCCGATCCGCAATGGGCGCTCGGCTGCAGGATTGTTCAGCCAAGGCGCGGCAGGCAGCCGTGGCAGCACGCGTGCAGCGCGGCGCGTCGCGGCCAGCATCTCGCTGCCGCCGATCCCCTCGGCATACGGCAGCGCGTTGCACAGCGTGCGCCACGCCTGCGCCGTCTCCGGTTCGTTCGCAATTGCCTTGCGCGCGACCGCCACCCCTTCATCCTGGCGGCCGAGGCTGACGAGGCAGTTGGAGAGATTGTTGAGTAGCCCGCCCTGATCGCCATGTTCGGCGAGCAGGGCGACGAGGTCGTCGTGTGCCTCCCCGAACCGGTGCAGCCGGATCATCGCGGCGGCCCGGTTGTTGCGCAGGCCGAGGTCTTCGGGGGCGACGGCGATGGCGCAGTCCAGCGCGTCGAGCGCTTCATGAACGCGGTTCGCGCGGACCAGGCACAGTGCCAGCATACGTTGCGGCGCAAGGTCTTCGGGTGCCAACGCGGCGGCAACTTCGAGGCATTCGATCGCCTCGTCCCGCTCCTGTGCGGCTTCGAGCAGCATCGCGAGCGCCGTCAGCATCGCGGGGTTGGCTGGGTCCCCGGTGAGGGAAATCCGGAGGCGGCCGATTTCGCCCGCGCCCTCGCCGCAGGCCAGGGCAGCCTCGGCACGATGCACCGCCATGTCGATACGCCCCGGCGCCAACCGCGTCGCCTCGGCAAATGCGGATTCAGCGGCACGCTGATCGCCGGAGAGCATCAGCGCATTGCCCAGCGCGTCCCATCCCTCTGGCAAGTCTGGTGCGATACCGCAGCATCGCAGGAACAGGCTTTGCGCGCGGGAAATCTGGCCGCAGCCCAGAACGATCACACCGAGGCCTAGAAGCGCTTCGGGCCGACGTGGATTGAGCCGAAGTGCGGCCTCATAGGCCAGGGCCGCGGCCCGCGGATTGCCACCCCGGCGCTGTGCCTCGGCAATGCGCAGCGGCACTTCGTCCCAGTACGGCAGCCGAACTGAGAGGTCGTTGAACAGGTGCTCCGCCGCTACGAATCCGCTCGCCCGCGCGACATCGATTGCGTGGTTGAGTTGCTCGGTCGGTTCGGCCGCGGAGAGCATGCCCCGCGGGAATATTGTTGGCAGCGCATCAGGCATCGGCGGCAACCTTGCGGGTCGCGATCAGCAGCCCTGCAACCGCCGCGCCGGCCTCATGGCGCAGTGTCTCTTCGCGGACGACATCGATCTCAAACCCGGCCGCTTGCAGCGCGGCTTCAACAAAACTGCGAGCGTGCGCGTAGCGTCCCTGACTGCCGAGCCGCCATCCGGGCGCCGTTTCGGCGCACTGCTCGACGGAGAACACGAACCGCCCCCCACGCCGCATCCGCTGACGCAGCGCGTGGAATACTGCTTCGAGGTTGCCGAAATAGCACAGCACGTCCGCGCCGATGACGGTATCCCATTGGTCGGTGCTGCCAGCGAGGTAGGCCAAGATGTCGCTATGGGCCAGCGTGGCATAGATGCCCTTCGCCCGCGCTTCCTCCAGCATCTTGGCCGAGAGATCGATGCCAGTGAGGTCGATCATGGGAAGGTCGTTGATCATCAGACCGACCAGGCCGGTGCCACATCCGAGGTCAAGAACCCGGCCAAGGCTGGCGGGAGGATTGGCGCCGGAAAGGGTCGAAAAATCTTCGACCAGCATGTCGCGGACGAGGCCGGGCACCCGGTAGCCGAGGCCGATCAGATGATCCTCGAAACGTCCGGCATAGCCGTCAAACACAGTTTCCAGATATTCCGGTGGCGCCCGCACTTCACCGGGCAGCAGCCCTGCGGCCGAGACGAGATGACGGACATAGGGGTCCTCCGGGGCGAGACGGAAGGCACCGTGATAGGCCTCCGACGCCTCCACGTGCCGGTCCAGCTTGCTGAGCGCGTGGCCGAGGAGACCCAGAATGCAGGCATCCACGAGGCCGGCTGCCCGGGCCCCGGTCCCGAGCGCCACGCAATGCTCGAAATTCCGGGTCCGCATCGCCGCCATCATCGCCGCCTGGCGAAGGCCGAGATCGCCCGGCACGTTGGCGACGCCTTCCGCGAACGCGGCACGCGCCTCCTCGGTGTTGCCGGAGCGGGTCAAAGCCTCGGCCAAACCCCGCCAGGCGGCGGCCATATTGGGGGCGCTGCGAGCCGCCTCGGCGAGACAGGCAACAGCATCGTCATGCGCCCCGAGATCTATCAGCGCGAGGCCAAGGATCGCCTTCGCGACGGCGTCCCGGGGATCGATGATGACGGCTTCCGCGGCATCGCTGGCGGCTCCCGCGGCGTCACCGGCCTGGATCCGTGCCTCGGCGCGCAGCAGGCGCAAGGGGGCGCTCGTGGTGGCGGCGGCAATGGCGTCATCGAGGATTGTGAGTGCCTCCCCGGTGCGCCCTTCCGCCATTGCGAGACGGGCTTCCAACTGGCCTACATCCGTATTGCCGGGGCTGCGGCGGCGCAGTGCGGTCAGCACGGCATGGGCCGCGCCGTAGCGCGACGTGCGGATGAAACGATCGGCCTGCCGGAGCAGCTTGCCGTCGGGGTGTGCGGCGGTTGCACTCATTGGCGCGCTCCTTTTGAGCTGATCCGGGCCGGACCGTTCCTGGTCGCGACCTTTGAATATCCTGCACTAGAGTCGGGCGCTGAGCCCGGCGGCTAGGTCCGAGTTCACCGCGAGCAGGAAATCGAAGTCTGGGTTGTCGCGTTCGATTTCGCGTTGCACGGCATGACCGACGGAGACGATGGACGCCTTCAAAGGGGCCGGCAGCGCGTTCTCGGGGTCCCGCACGGGCCGCGGTGGCGCGGAGGAACAAATCGGCCGCCTGCTCGCGCAGTCCCCGAAGGTTCTGCGCGGCAGCATAGGCGCGGGTCATTTGGTTGGTTGCCGACATGGGATTTTCCCTGCTCAATCGTTGATGAAGCCCGGTTCAAGGCTATTGCGACGCGCCCTCGCGCGATGCGACCTGGCCATGCTTCAGGCCGAAGCCGCTGCGAAGGCGGGGAGGTGGTTGTGCTGGGCGGCGAGGACCTCGGGGTCCGCCCGGCACAGCACGGAATCCTCGTGCCGAATGATCCGGCGGACGAGTTTGAGGGCGAGGTAGCAATTGTCCTCCTCGGCGGCGGTGAGTGCACGATCCAGGATTTCCCGTGCGAGTGCCGAGGTGGTGTACTGCTTGAATGCGGCGATCAGTTCGCGCGCCGCGATGAGGCCGCGGGTGCGCTCGTCATCGACGCCAATGTAGGCCGATTGCAGGGCGAAATAGATCCGCCGCGCCGGGCTGTCCGCATCGGCCGGTGCCATGATCTGCTTGCCGAACAGGAACCGGGCATGGGCCGTAAGTTCCAGCCGGGTTTTCGTTCGAAATCGGATCGGTGCGCCGTTGACGATCATCATCTCGCCCGGGCGGAGTTCGAGTACCAGCGTAGACATCTGCTCAGTCTCCTGTTCGCCGCGATGCGGCGAAACATCCCTGCCTGACGGCGCACGTTTTGTGCGCCCGCCGTGCGCGTGCGCGGGCTTACTTGAACAGACTGAGTAGGCTCTGCGGTGCCTGGTTGGCGATGGAGAGCGACTGGGTGCCAAGCTGCTGGCGGATCTGCAGCGACTGCATCTTGGCCGACTCCTTTGCCAGATCGGCATCGATCAGGGCGCCGAGACCGTTGTTCAGCGCGTCCATCTTGTCGCTGTTGTAGCTCACCTGGTTGCTGACATAGACCGCCGCCGAGCCGTAGCCGCTCATTGCCGTTCCGAGCGATGTCAACTGGTTGATGAACGTGGCGCTTGCCGCCGTGCCGATCAGTGCAGCCACCGTCGCCGCACCGTTGAGCTGGGTGCTGGTGAAGGTGATGCTGGCCATGAACGCGGAGCCGCTGAACGTCGCGATACCGTAGGTGGCGGCATTCTCGTTGCGAACCACGGCGACATTGCCGTAGCCGCTATTGCCGCCGATATCGCCGACCAGGGTCTTCGCGCTGTATGTCGCGTCCTGGAAGAACGTCTTCATGTTGGAGACCAGCGACTGGTACTGCTGGATGTATTGCGCGCGCTGGGTGCCCTGGGTGTTGCTGTCGGCGAGCTTCACCAGCACGTCGCGCGCCGAGGACATGGTGTTCGACACGTTGTTGAGCGCGGTGTTGGTGGTCGACAACAGGCCCTGGAGGTTGCCGAGCTGCTGGTTCGCGCTCCCGAGCGCATTGACGTCGGACCGGACACGCTGGGCCACCGCGTAGGCGGCGCCGTCGTCGGTTGCGTCGGCGACGCGAAAGCCGGTCGAGATGCGCTTCTGCGTCGCCTGCAGCATCGAATTGGTGGAGTTCAGCGACTGGAGCGCGATCGTTGCGCCCATATTGGTATTGACGGAGTTCAGAGGCATGGCGATTTTCCTACTTGCCCAAGAGATGAAGCCTGCCCCCGCTGTTTTTGGCGGGCGTGGCAGCAATGTCGCACCGAGTGATTAATGCGAGATGAAAGTCCGGGCCGTTCATCGCACCGGAAAGAAAATTCTCACCGGAGGAATTCCGCAAGCGTGAGCGAGCGCAGTGCCCCGAGCAGCTGGTAGGCGGACTGCAACTGCGTCTGAGCCGCCGCGAGGTGTGACAGGGTTGCCGCCATGTCGACGTCCTGGGCGTCACTGATCTGCGCCTGCAACGCGGTTGCGGTGTCAGCGAGATGTTGGCTGGTCGTCGCCATGCCGGCCTGGCGATTGCCGAGCACCCCGGCATCGCCATTCAACGCGGTGATGGCGTCGCCAAGGCTCGCGTGGACATCGTCGACCAGCGTGCCGAACCCGGTGACGCCTGCTTGCGAGCTCGACAATGCGCCGATCGTCGCCAGTGCGCGCATCACATCACGAATATAAGAGCCTGTGGTCGAGGTCCCGGTCGAGGTCACATCGGAATTGGACCCGGCGACGATCCCGACCGGCTGGTAGTTTGCCGGCCCGGTTTGCACGATCGGGCGGAGCCCCTGCGCCACGGCCGCCGTTTGCGAGAGTGCCGGGTCGAACGGTGAGGTCCCGGCGGTATTGGAGGCAGCAGTGGTCAGCGTTGCGGCGATCGTCGCCGCCGCACCGTTGGCCGCGAGTTGGCCTACGGTGGCGGTGATGCTGGTCACCATGCCGCTGCTGTTGATCAGGTCGGGGTTCGGGACCGGCTGGATCGAGCCGTAGATGCCGGCGAAGACGTAGGTGTCGCCGAACTTGCTGTCGAGCAGGCCGGCAACCTGGCGCAAGGCGTCCCGCGCCGAAGCGGCGATGGTGTCGATCGTGGTCGCGTCGAGCCCGGTGAGGGCGTTGGTCTGCGCGAAGAAGCGGGATGCGATATCGCTGATCTGCGACAGGGCGGACTGGGTCGATGCCATCCGCCCGTTGGCGGTCT
>JAPLOH010000212.1 GCA_026400845.1 Alphaproteobacteria bacterium | reverse complement strand
TCTTTTTTTCAAAAAAGAACCGCTTTCTTCCTTCAACGGCGATCGCCCCGCTATCACACCCTAGCGGACACCGCGATCGGCGCGCGCACCGGGGGCGCGGCGGCACCTTGCGCGGTGTAGCGGCCGGCGGCGCCACGGCCGGATTTGCGTGCGGCGGCGACGATCACCCCCATCACCTCGCGGTGCGCCGCGATGGCGCGTTGCAGCAGTGTCTGGTTCGCCCGTGTCAGCGCCTCCAGCCGCACAACGGCGGCGCGCAGTCGCGGTTCGACGATCGCGCGCCCGCCGAGAGGGGGACGTGCGACGGCGAGCGCCGCCACCGCCGAGGTCTTCGCCGCGGCGAGACAGCCGACGCGGGGGAAATCCATCGCGGCGAGCGCCCCGTTTTCCGCTTCGAGAAGATCGGCCAGCGCCTCCGTGGCCGAGAGAAATGCATTCGGGTTCATCCTGCCTCCTTTTGCGCCTCTTGCTGGCGCAGCAACTGGTTGAATACCGGCACGGCGATGCCGAGCCCGCCCGCGGAGGCCACCTGTTTGGCCACCGCCTGTGTCAGCATCGGCCGCCAGCTCTCCTCGCCACCGCCGCCACCGAACAGGCTTTTGCTGTGATCGATGGTGGCGAACATCGGCTCGAGCAGTGCGCCGAGCGCCATGCCCTCGAACTCCTGCGCCGCTTTCCACAGCTTCTGCGCCTGTGGGGTTGCGAGTTGCGCGGGGCTCGGCCCGTGGGGGGCGGCGATCCTCATCGCACCTGAAGCTCGGCCTGAAGGGCGCCGGCCGATTTGATGGCCTGGAGGATGCTGATCATGTCGCGCGGGCCGACGCCGAGGGCGTTGAGGCTGGCGACCAGGTCGCGCAGGGTGACGTTGGCGTTGATGATGCCGAGTTTCTTGTCCGAGCTGTCGTCCACCTGCACATTGGTGCGGTTGACCGTGGTCGTCGTCCCCGATCCGAACGGGCCGGGCTGGCTGACCTCGGGCGTTTCGGTGACGCGGATGGTGAGGTTGCCTTGGGCGATCGCCACCGTGCTGACGCGCACATTCGCCCCCATCACAATGGTGCCGCTGGCTTCGTCGATCACCACCACGGCCGCGTTGTCGGGATTGACCGTGAGCCCCTCGATGCGCGCGAGAGCGTCGATGACATCCCTCCCGGCGAGATCGATCGCAACCGTCCGCGGGTCGGTCGCCTTGGCGCTGCTGCCGCCGAGTGCCTGGTTGACGGCCGCCGCGATACGCCGCGCGGTGGTGAGATCGGGATTGCGCAGGCCGAGCCGGATCGAGCCTTTGTTGGCAAGCTGATAGCCGATTTCGCGCTCCACCGTCGCACCATTGGCGATCCGTCCGGCGGTCGGCACGCCGCGGGTGATCGAGGCGCCGGCGCCTTTGGCGGTGATCGCTCCGGTGGCGATGGCGCCCTGACCGACGGCGTAGACCTCGCCGTCGGCGGCGAGCAGCGGGGTGACCAGGAGGGTGCCGCCGGTGAGGTCCTTGGCGTCGCCCAGCGCGGAGACCGAGAGATCGATCCGGCTGCCCGAGCGCGCGAAGGGCGGCAGGTTGGCGGTCACCATCACGGCGGCGACGTTCTTGGTTTGCAGCTTGCTTTCCTGATCCCGCGTGTTGACGCCGAGGCGCTCGAGCATGCCGATCAGCGACTGGCGGGTGAACACTGCGGAGTCGAGCTTGTCGCCGGTGCCGTTCAGCCCGACCACCAGACCATAGCCGACCAACTGGTTGTCCCGCACACCCTCGACGTCGGCGATGTCCTTGATGCGCACCTGGGCGGCGGCGTCACTGCCCGAAAACGCCAACAGCAACGCCGCGAGCAACGTGGCGCGACGTAGCATGTCATCAATCATTCGGGGCCATAGTGCCTGCATCATGAGACGACGAGCGCAAACCATGTGCCACGCTGAACCAGCAGTTTTCCGCGGCCCGGCCGCCGCCACCACCCGGCAGCTTCTGCCGCCCGGCCGATCCGGCCGGGCGTGGGTGGCCTGAGATGGCGGTCATCGGCCCCACGGCTCCGGTCAGCCGGGTTGGCACCGGCGCCACGCCGGCGCGGCGCGGCGGCAACGCGTTTGGCGTGCCGGCGCCGGCATCCGCATCGGTGAACGCGACGGCGGCACCGGCCGAAGTCTCGCTCTCCACGCTTTTGGCATTGCAGGACGAGGCCGAACCGGTGGAGGACCGCGAAGCCCGCCCGCGCAGGACCTGTTGGCCGCGCTCGACGCGATCCACCGCGCCTTGCTTGGCCGCCCGGACGGCACCGACCATCTGCGGCGTCTCGGTGACCTCTGCGACGCCGCCCCGGCGATGGCCCGCGACCCCCGTCTCGCCGAGGCGGTGGCGGCAGTTCGGCTGCGCGCGCGGGTCGAACGCGCCCGCTATAGCCGAGCAACGGCTCGATGACCGCGCCGTGAATAAGGACAGCAAACCCGACATTTCTCCGCCAACCCCTTGGCGCCCCGTAAACGCGCCGTTATAAGCCGCCGCAACTGCCCCCCCTCCGTCTCGCGGAGGGGCGCGGTCGACACGATGCAGGATCGCCACGAGATGATGGTCACACTGCCGCCTGACTACCGGCCCTCGGATGACGAGGCGT
>JAPLOH010000219.1:3055-8556 GCA_026400845.1 Alphaproteobacteria bacterium | reverse complement strand
CTTAAACGGATGGGGTCTGGGGGATCATCCCCCAGCGGGGTCCAGGGGCAGCGCCCCTGGCCTTCCTTCCCACCGCCCCTGCCCGTGCCGGCCTATCCTCGCGGCGTTCCGAACGCGAAGCGGCGTTCCCAGTGGCGGAAGAGGAGGGAGAGGGTGAGGCAGAGGGTGAAGTAGAGGATAGCGGCGGTGATCCAGGTTTCGAAGACGCGGCCGGTGGAGACGGCGACGTCGTTGGCCATGAAGGTGAGGTCTTGGATGGAGATGAGGGAGACGATGGAGCTGTCTTTGATGAGGGAGATGAATTGCCCGCAGAAGGGCGGCACCATGCGGGCGACGGCTTGGGGGATGATGATGTGGCGCAGCGCCTGCCAGCGGCGCATGCCCAAGGCTTCGGCGGCGTCCCACTGGCCGCGTTCGATGGCTTGGATACCGGCGCGGAGGATTTCGGCGATATAGGCGCCTTCGAACAGGGCGACGACGACGAGGGCGGAGAGGAAGTTCTTGAGCAGGCGGGGGTCGCCGAACAGCCAGGAGAGGGCGATACGGGTGTCGGGCGAGGCGGTGCGGAGGAAGGCATCGATGCCGAGCAGCGGCATGATCTGGCTGGAGACGAAGAAGTAGCCGACGAAGATGAGCACCAGCGGCGGGGTGTTGCGCATGGTCTCGACGTACACGGCGCCGAGCATGCGGGGGAGCAGCAGGGCGGAAGTCCGGGCGAGGCCGATCAGCCCGCCGAACAGGACGGCGAGGGCCATGCCCCAGACGGAGAGGCGCAGGGTGTTGGCGAGGCCTTGCAGCAGCAGGTTCGCCACCCAGCCGCGCTCGGCATCCCAGCGCAGCAGGTAGTTGGGGATGGGCGCCCAGTTCCAGCGGTAGTTCAGCACCGCGTTCACCCGCCAGGCGATCAGCCCGGCGAGGACAGCGAGAACGGCCAGCAGTGCGGCATCCAACCAACCCAGCCGGATGCCGCGTTGGGGCTGTGTGGTCAGCCCTGCACCTGCTTCAGCCACTCGCGCTTCTCGAACCAGGTGGAGAAGCGATCGGCGAGGAAGCCGTCGGCCTTGCGGGCGGCGATCCAGTCGTTCAGCACCTTCATGGAGGCGGCATCGCCCTTGCGGATCGCCATGGCGTCGCGCTGGGCGACCATCGGCTTGGCGACCGGGAGGTAGAGCGTGTCGGCGTTGTCGATGGCGGCGAAGGCGGGCTTTGGCGTCGAGGTCACCCAGGCCGCCGCGTTGCCGTTGAGCAGTTCCTGCAGCGCCTGGGCGTCGTCATCGAACTGGCGGAGGGTGGCGAGCGGCATGAGGTTCTGGATCACCGTGACGGCGTTGGTGCCGCGGCGCGCCACGATGGTGATGGTGGGCTTGTTGAAGGCTTCGGCCGCGGTGAGGCCCGGGGCGACCTTCTTGTTGGCGACCATGTGGACGCCGGTGAAGGAGTAGGCCTCGGTGAAATCGACGCTCTGCTCGCGGGCGGGGGTGACGGTCATGCCGCCGATGATGACGTCGAAGTTGCCGGCGAGGAGGGCGGGGATGATGCCGTCCCATGCGGTCGGCACCGGCTCGTACTTCACCCCGAGATCGGCGGCGAGGCGGGTGGCGACGTCGATCTCGAAGCCGATCAGGGCGCCCTGCTTGTCGCGCATCGCCCAGGGCACGAAGGTGGCGCAGCCCGCCCGCAGCACGCCGCGGGATTTCACATCGTCGATCATCGAGCCCGCGGCGGCGGCGGGGCGGATCAAAGCGGGGGCCGCGAGGGCGGCGGTGGCGAGCAGGAGGTGGCGGCGGTTCATGCTGAGTTCCTTCATCTGCGCCCGCTCGCCAGCCGCCGTTCCAGGCGGCTCGCGAGCCAGGACATGGTTGTGGTCACGATAAGGTAGATGGCTGCGATAGTGAGCCAAATCTCGAAGGTCAGGAAGGTGTCGGCGATGACATTTCGCGCCTCGTTGGTGAGGTCGAAAATGGCGATCGCGCTGACGATGGAGGAGTGCTTCACCAGGCTGATCGCCAGCGAGGTCAGCGGCGGCAGCACGATGCGGGCGGCTTGGGGCAGTATGATGTGCCGGCGCACCCGTGCGGGCGACAGCCCGAGACTTTCGGCCGCCTCCCATTGGCCGCGCGGCACGGCGGCGATGCCGGCGCGGATGATTTCGGCGGCGAAGGCTCCCTCGAACAGGCCGAGGGCGAGGATGCCCGTCAGGTCGCGGCCGATACCGAGAATGGGCGAGAGCACGAAGTAGAACAAATAGATCTGCACCAGCAGCGGCGTGTTGCGGATGAGTTCGACATAGGCGCGCGCCACCGCCCGTCCGACGATGGAGTGCGACATCCCCAGCAGCGCCGCCCCAAGCCCGGCGAGCAGGGTGACCACGAAGCCCCAGGCGGAGATCTGGAGCGTCACCCCGAGGCCACGCAGCAGCGGGCCCGGATAGATGGCGCCCTCGTAGGTCTTGTAGAGGTAGGGCAGCACGCGCGCCCATTGCCAGCGGTACGGCATCGCCCCGGCCCCGCGCGAGACCAGCCAGGCGATGCCACCGACGACAACGAGGAAGGCCGCGATCTGCATCGCGGCCCCCCATCGGACAGAGCGTGTGCGCGGCGGTTTCAGGACTTCTTCACGCCCCAGAACACCGGGCTGCCCGAACGCACGACATCACTGAGGTTGGCGCGGTAGGCAGTGGGGGTGGTCCATTCGCCGGTGGGGAAGAAGGGGATGTGATCCAGCGCGAGGCGCTGCATGTCCTCGCAGACCTTCTTCTGGGCCGCGAGATCGGGCGCCTCGAACCACTTCTCGCGCAGGGCTTCCATCTCCGGGTCCACCGGCCAGCCGAACCAGCCATCCTTGCCGTTGCCGCGCAGCGGCACGTGGCCGCCGGGGTTGGACACCGCGAGCCCGCCCCAGGTGGTGCAGAACGCGTTCCAGCCGCCCTTGTCCGGCGTCTCATGGCTCGTCCGGCGCGTCACCAGTGTGCCCCAATCCATCAGCGTGTATTGCGAATTGATGCCGATGGCCTTGAACATCGCATCCGTCACCAGCGCCATGGCGGTGAGCTGCGGCTGGTCGGACGGTGACATCAGCGTCACCGGTTCGCCCTTGTAGCCGCTCTCGGCCACCATCTGCTTGGCCTTGGCGAGATCGCGCTTGCTGATCAGCTTGTCCATGTCGACCGTGTTCGCCATCGGCGAGCCGGTGACGAAGATGGCGGCCTTCTTGCCGAACTCCTCCTTGAAGTCACCGAGCACGGCGTTCATGAACTCGTCCTGGTCCACCGCCGCCTGCACCGCCTTCAGCAGCTTCGGGTTGTTGAACGGCGGCAGCTCGTGGTTGACGCCGATCACGCCGAGGGCGGCGAGCGGGCTGATCACCTCGAGGCGGATGTTCTTGTCCTTGCGCAGCAGGGGGAGCTGGTCGAACAGCGGGTTCTCCCACCAATCCACTTCGCCGCGCTGCAGGGCGGAGAGGCTGGTGGAGGGGTCGGGGATGATCTTCCACTCCACCCGGTCGAAACTCACCACCTTGCCGCCGGCGAGGTAGCTCGGCTTGCCCTCGCGGGGCACGTATTTCTCGTTCTTGGCATAGGCGGCCGAGGCGCCGGACACCCACTCGTCCTTGAGGAAGCGAAAGGGGCCGGAGCCGACGTATTCGCTGATCTGGGTGAAGGCATCGGTCTTGGCCATGCGCTCGGGCATGATGAAGCAGTTGTTGTAGCCGAGCGCGTAGCGCATCAGCGGGTAGGGCTTCTTCAGGCGGATCACGATGGTCTTGTCATCGGGCGCCGATATCTCGTTGAGCTGGCCCATCAGGCGCTGGCCGAAGCCGTCGCGCTTGGCCCAGCGGGTGATGGACATCACGCAGTCCTTCGCCAGCACCTTCGCGCCATCGGTGAAGGCCAACCCGTCACGCAGCACCATTTTCCAGGTGAGCCCGTCGGCCGAGACCTCGTCGCCGGCGAGCATCTGGAGATGCGGGATCAGCTTGTCGTCGATGCCGTACAGCGTGTCCCACACCATGGCGCCGTGCAGCCAGGCGACCGTCGCGGTGGTCCAGATCGGATCGGGGTTGGCGAGGTTGGCCTGCGGGATGTAGCGCAGCACCTTGGCCGCGCCCTGCCCGAGCGCCGGCATCGCCAGCCCACCGGCCAGCGCGGCGCCGCCCGCCATTACTCCACGTCGCTTGATCATGAAACTTCTCCTTGTAGCTGTATCGCAGGGCTTCCGCTTGTCCGTCACCGGTGACAGGATGACGCAAAATCGATGCCAAGGGAAAGCCCATGCGCCTGCTACTCGCCACCATGTCCCACGAGACCAACACCTTCTCGCCAGTGCCCACGAAACTCGCACGCTTCTGCCGCGACGGCACCACCCTGCTCAAGGGACAGGCGGCGATCGAATTCTACCGCAACACCGGCACCTGCATGGGCGGCTACCTTGAGATCGCCGCATCCGTTGGCGCCGAGATCACCGTCCCCGTCACCGCCTCCGCGCCGCCCTCCGGCCGTGTCGACTCCGAGGCCTATGAACTTTTTTGCGGTCTCATCACCGACGAAGTCGCCAAAGGCGGCTACGACGGCATCATGCTCGACCTGCATGGCGCCATGGCGGTGGAGAATTTCGAGGACGGCGAGGGTGAACTGCTGCGCCGCATCCGTGCCATCGATCGCAAGACCCCGATGTGCGTCGCCTACGACATGCACGCCAACGTCTTCGCCGACATGGTGGAGAACGCCGATATCGTCGCCGGCTATCACACCTACCCGCATATCGACATGAAGGAGACCGCGATGCGCGCCGCCCGCGCGTTGCTTGCCGTGATCGCCGGCAAGACCAGGCCGACCACGGCCTGGGGCAACCTGCCGATGCTCCCCCACGTGATGAGCCAGGGCACCCACATGTTCCCCAACAAGGATTTGCAGGCGATGTGCGCGGCCTGGGAGGCGAGCGGACGGGCGATCGCCGCCTCCCTCTTCGTCGGTTTCCCGCACGCCGACGTCCCCATGGCCGGGCTTTCGGCCGTCGTCGTCACCGACAACAACGCCGCCGATGCGCGGGCGATGGCGGATGAGTTGCTGGCCTTCGCCTGGAACGCGCGCGAGGCCTTCACCTTCAAGATCGAGCCGCTGGAGGAGTCGGTCGCGCGGGCGAAGCAACTGGGCGAGGCCGGGCCCGGCGTCGTCCTGCTCGATCATTTCGACAACTGCGCCTCCGGCGGCACCATGGACACGACAGACGTGCTGCGCGAAATCCTCCGCCAGGAACTGGATGACGTCGTCTTCTTCGGCATCTACGACCCCGACGCGGTCAAGCAAGCCGCCTCCGCAGGCATCGGCGGGGAGATCGAACTCGACATCGGCGCCAAGCTCGAAATGCCCGCCCTCCAATCCGGCAGCCGCCCGCTGCGCGTCGCCGGGAAAGTGCGCACCCTCTCCGCCGGCTACTACCGCGCCACCGGCGGCCTCACGCCGGGCCTGCAAGTCTACATGGGCAACACCGTCGTGCTCGACA
>JAPLOH010000219.1:0-3027 GCA_026400845.1 Alphaproteobacteria bacterium | reverse complement strand
TACCGTGGTGCTCGACACCGGACGGGTGCAGATCGTCCTGCTCTCCCGGCACATCGAACCGACGGCCCAGGAGATGATGCGCATCCTCGGCATCGACCCGGCGACCAAACGCTTCATCGCGATCAAAAGCCGCGTCCACTGGCGCGCCGATGTGGGCAAACTCGCCCGCGAAATCGTCGAATGCGCGGGGGTTGGGGTATGCACATCGGACTACGGACAACTCACCTTCCGCAACGTGCGGCGGCCGATTTATCCGCTGGATCCGCAGATGGTATTGAATGGGTAGAAGCAAGCGTTCCTTTTTGGGAAAAGCGGAACGACTGATTTTGTGCCTCCGCGCCGTTCGCATGGGAGCATGAAAATCTGGTGTGGTCGTAACGCTCGCGTGTGTCCGGCGCCGGAGCAGTGACGTCGCAGTCAGCTACCGGCATCGACCAGCCGATGCGGTTGCGATAGACTATATCGACATACCGCACAGGAGACGCCGCTATGGCCTTCACCCTTGAATACTTTGCTGAGAAATGCCGCGAGATTCTCAAGGCGGATTCCGGCCCCGCCGGCCGCGAGCGTGTGTGCGAGGTGGTTCGTCAGGCGCTTGCCTCCCCGGAATTCATCGCGGAGCATGTGCGCGAGGATGGGCCGGAGCGGAAGATCATCTACCAGGACCCCGATCTCGGCTTCTGTATCCTTGCCCATAACTACGTGGGCGCCAAGGAGAGCGCGCCGCACGACCATGGCCCGACCTGGGCGATCTACGGCCAGGCGACCGGCAAGACCATCATGACCGACTGGGAAAAAATCGAGGAACCCGCTCCCGGCAAGCCCGGCACGGCGCGCCCGGTTCGGGTCTACGAGCTCACCCCGGGCATGGCCTATTCCTACGATCCCGGCGTGCTGCACTCGCCACGGCGTGAAGATTCGACCCGGCTGATCCGCATGGAAGGGATCGATGTCTCCAAGGTCGGCCGTCATGCCTACCGCCCGGTGGATGCAGTCCGCGCCTGAGCGCTGACTCGGGTCAGGCCGGCTTGCGCATCTGGAAGCCGGTCTTGGACTGCTCGAAGCCGATGCCCGCATAGAAGCGCAGCGTCTCCGGGCGTTTCGAACCGGTCATCAGCATCGCCTTGTAGCACCCCGCGGCCCAGGCTTGCGCCAGCGCCGCCTCGATCACCGCGCGGCCAAGGCCGTGTTGGCGATGGCCGGCGTCGGTGACGACATTTTCGATCAGCGCGTAAGGCCGCGCGCTCCGCGTGAGATTGGGCACCACGACGAGCGTGCAGGTGGCAACGAGTGCGGCACCGGTGTCGGCCACGAATACCGTAAGTCCCTGTCTCGCCAGCATCGCCGCCCAGGCCGGTTGCGCGGCAACCGGATCGGGCGCGGGATCATCGGGATTGAGCTGGGCGTAGAGCGCCAGCAAACCGGAGAGGTCTGCCGGCGCGGCAGGACGTATGCGGGTCGCGCTATTCCTTCACCGCGCCGGTGAGGCTCGAGACGTAGTATTCGACGAAGAACATGTAGAAGATCGCCACTGGCAGCGAGCCGAGCAGCGCGCCGGTCATCAATGAGCCCCAGTGGTAGACATCGCCCTGCACAAGCTCGGTCAGCACTGCCACCGGTACCGTCTTCTTCTCGGTCGAGGAGATGAAGGCCAGCGCGTAGATGAACTCGTTCCACGACAAGGTGAAGGCGAAAATCCCCGCCGAAATGAGGCCCGGCACGGCGAGCGGCAGGGTGATGCGGCGCAGGATTTGCAACCGCGAAGCGCCGTCGATCAACGCGCATTCCTCAAGCTCATAGGGGATCGACTTGAAGTAGCCGATCAGCAGCCAGGTGCAGAAGGGCACCAGGAAGGTCGGGTAGGTCAGGATCAGCGCATAAGGGGTGTCGAACAGGCCGAGTTGGAAAACCACCTGGGCCAAAGGAATGAACAGAATGGAGGGCGGTACCAGATAGGCGGCGTAGATCGCGAGGCCGACATAGTCCGAGCCCTTGAAGCGCAGCCGCTGGATGGCGTAGGCGGCGAGCACGCTGGCCAGCAGCGACAGGAAGGTCGAACCGAAGGCGATGCTCATCGTGGTGACCAGCCAATGGCCGTAATCGGTCTCGAACAGCAGCTTGTTGATGTTGGACAGTGTCGGGCTGTTGATCCAGAACGGATTATAGTCCCGGTAGTTCATCAACTCGCCGTTCGGTTTGAACGCGGTGATCGTCATCCAATAGAACGGGAACAGCAGGACAATCAGGAAGATGACCAGCGGAATATAGATCGTGATCGTACGGCGCATGCCGCTGTCCCACGACATGATCTGCGGGCCATCTGCCTCGGTGACGGCAGGCTGCTCGACTTTTGTATTACTCATGGCCATTCTCAATCATTGTCCGAGCCCTGCTGCCATTTGCGCCGCCCGAGCGCATAGTAGCTGAACAGCGTCGCGAAAACCAGGAAGGGGATCATCGCCACCGCAATCGCCGCGCCCTCGCCAAGCTGGGCGCCGGGGATGCCGCGCTGGAAGGCGAGCGTTGCCATGAGATGGGTCGAGTTGATCGGCCCGCCGCGGGTGATGGCGTAGACCAGCTGGAAATCGGTGAAGGTGAACAGCACCGAGAACGTCATCACGATCGCCAGGATCGGCATCAGCAGCGGCGAGGTGATATGGCGGAAACTCTGCCACGGCGATGCGCCATCGAGCAGTGCGGCCTCGTAGAGCGAGGGCGAAATCGTCTGCAACCCGGCCAGCAAGGTGATGGCGACGAAGGGAATGCCGCGCCACACATTGGCGACGATCAGCGACCAGCGCGCCGCCCAGGGGGTGCCGAGGAAGTCGATGTAATGATCGAGAATGTGCAGCCGGTCGACCAGCACGTAGGAGATGATCGAGAATTGCGGATCATAGATCCACCAGAAGGCGATCGCGCTCAGCACCGTCGGCGTGATGTAGGGCAGCAGGATGATGGCGCGCAGGAAGGACTTGAATGGGATGTGGTGGTTCAACAACAACGCTAGCCACAGCCCGAGGACGAATT
>JAPLOH010000199.1 GCA_026400845.1 Alphaproteobacteria bacterium | reverse complement strand
CGCGGGCTGGTTGATGTCACCGTCGGCTCCACCTTGCGCGCCATGCTGGAGGCGAGCGCCTCGGTCGGCTTGTGGATCCAATGGCTCATCGTGCAGGTGTTGCAGACCACACGGGCGGCGACCAGCGCGGGGGGCGACCTGGATAGCTGGGTCGGTGATTTCGGCGTCGCCCGGCTGCCGGCGGTGGCGGCGCGGGGGGTGGTGACGTTCGGGCGCTATTCCGCCGCCGCACCGGTAACCATTCCGGCGGGAACCCAGCTGCGCAGCGCCGACGGCGCGCTGCTGTTCGCCGTGCTGGCGGATGCGACGATGGCGGCGGGCATCGCGAGCCTCGACGTGCCGGCCGCCGCGGTGGTGGCCGGCGCGGCAGGGAACGTGCAGGCATCGGCGATCTCGCTGATCGCCGCCGTGCTGCCGGGCGTCGATACCGTAACCAACGCGGCCGCCTTCCAGGGTGGCATCGATGCCGAAAGCGACGATGCTTTGCGCGCCCGCTTCGCACTCTTTCTCGACAGCCGCACCCGGGCCACCGGGTCGGCGATCGCCTATGCGGTCGGCGGCGTGCAGCAGGGGCTGCGCCATGCGCTGCTGGAGAACCGGATGGCGGATGGCACGCCGATGATGGGCAGCTTCGTCGTCGTCGTCGATGACGGCAGCGGGGCGCCGTCCCCGAGCCTGCTGAGCGCGGTGGGCGATGCGGTGGAGGCGATCCGCCCGATCGGCACCGTGCACGCGGTGCAGGCGCCCACGGTGCTGCCGGTGACGGTGGCACTCGGCGTCGATGTCGCGGACGGCGCCAACGCCGGCGCGGTGCGCGATGCGGTGTTCGCCGCCGCCGCTTCCTATGTCGACGGGCTCGGGCTGGGCGAAAGCGTGGTGTGGTCGCGGCTGTTCCAGGCCGCCTACGCCGCCTCGCCCTTCGTCACCCGGGTCGGCGCGGCGAGCCTGAACGGCGGCACGGTGGATATTCCGGTCGGCCCGGCGAGCGTCGCCAAAACCGCGTCCGTGGTGGTGAGCTAGATGGTGGGCGATCAGACTGACATGGTGGCGCGGCTCAAGGCCGCGCTGCCCGCGCGCTGGTTCGCCGACGCCACCCCGGTGCTCGACGGCGTGCTCGCCGGCATCGCCTCGGTGTGGGCGACGCACTACGCGCAGCTCCGGGCGGTGATCGCGCAAAGCCGCATCGCCACCGCCTCGGGCGCCTTCCTCGACATGATCGCGGGGGATTTCTTCGGCCGCCGCCTGGGCCGCCGCCTCACCGAGGCGGACGGCGCCTACCGCACCCGCATCCAACGCGAAATGCTGCGCGAACGCGCGACGCGGGCCGCCATGACGGCGGCGCTGAGCGACCTCACCGGCCGCGCGCCCGACATCTTCGAACCCGCCCGCCCCGCCGATACCGGCGCCTGGAACGGGCGGCTCGGCTACGGCGCCGCCGGGCGCTGGGGCAGCCTGATGCTGCCACGCCAGGTCTTCATCACCGCCTACCGCCCGCACGGCACCGGCATCGCCATCCTCTCCGGCTGGGGCGCTTCGGCCGCCGGCTGGGGCCACGGAAATGCGGGCCACGGAAATGGCGGCTGGGGTGACGCCAACCAGATCGCCGGCCAGGTGAGCGACGCCGAAATCGCCGCCACCACCGCCGCCACCATGCCCACCGCCGGGATCGCCTGGCTCGCCATCGAGAACTGACCTCCACTGGGAGAACGTGAATGAACCGCAACATCGTCTACCCCGGCGCCATCCCGCTGGATACGGATCTGCTGACCGCCAACAAGGACGTGATGGTGGCGCTCGGCGCCCTCCTGGCGGCCACGCTCGGCACCTCGACGGTGATCGACGGGCTCCAGGTTTCGCCGACCGTGCCGGCCTCGATGGCCGTTTCGGTGGCGGCCGGCAGCCTCACCACGCTGACCGTCGCCGACCAGGCGGCCTATGGCTCGCTCGCCGCGGACGCGACGCCGCTGGTGAAAATGGGGGTCAACCCGCTGCCCACCAACTTCACCCTCGCCGCCCCCGCGACCGCCGGGCAGTCGCTGATCTACCTGATCCAGGCCGCCTTCGGGGAGGCCGATGACCAGGCGACGGTGCTGCCCTACTTCAACGCCGCCAACCCCGCCGTGCCCTATCTCGGCCCGGCCAACGCCGGCACCGCCCAGCCGACACGGCGGCGGCAATTCGCCCAGCTCCAGCTGAAAGCCGGCGCGGCCGCCACCACCGGCACCCAGGTGGCCCCCCCGGTCGACGCCGGATGGACCGGGCTCGCCACCATCACGGTGAACGCCGGGCAGACCTCGATCACCGCGGGCGCCATCGCGGCGCTGCCCTCGGGCGCGCCGCTCGCCTACAAGCTGCCGAACCTCAAGCCCGGCTTCACCTCGATCGCCAGCTTCACCACCTCCGGCACCTTCACCGTGCCCCCCGGCGTGACCAGCGCCAAAGTCACCCTCATCGGCGGCGGCGGGGCCGGCGGAACCCACTCCAGCCAGCCCTCCGGCGGCGGCGGCGCGGGCGGCCAGGCGATCAAAATCATCACCGGCCTCACCCCCGGCACCGCCATCGCCGTCACCGTCGGTGCCGGCGGCACCGCCTCCGCCAGCCCCGCCTTCGGCGGCAACGGCGGAACCTCCAGCTTCGGCGCCTACGTCTCCGCCACCGGCGGCACCGGCGGCATGGGCGGCACCGGCGGCG
>JAPLOH010000061.1 GCA_026400845.1 Alphaproteobacteria bacterium | reverse complement strand
CCCCAGCACCGGCCCGCCGGCCCTTCTGGAACGCGGCCCGGACGCCGTCACCCGCCTGGCTGGCCTGCATCCCGCGGCAATGGTGACGGTCGATGATCCCGCACTGGCGGCCCTCCTGCGCCCGGTGCTGGGCGACCGGTTGCGAATCGGACCCGCCTTCGATGACGACGTCGAGGGCGAATTCGCCGCCCTGTTCGATCCCACTGCCGACCTGCCCGGCGGCGCCCGCCTGCATGTCCACACCACCCCGGCACTCACCGCGCTCGACGTCGACCTCGGCGCCGCCACCGCCGAGCGCCGCGCCAAGGCCGGCGCCCAGGCGGCCGCCAACCGCGCCCTCATCCCCGCCTTGGCCCGCCAGATCCGCCTGCGCAACCTGGCCGGCGCCATCCTGGTCGATCTCGGAGGGATGGCAGCCAAGCGACGTGTCGCGCTGGCCCCCGATTTCGTCGCCGCCCTGCGCGAAGACCCGCTGGCGCCGCGCTTCCTCGGCTTCACCGCCCTTGGCCTGGCCGAAATCCAGCGGCCCCGCATTCACCCGCCGCTCGCTGAATACGCCGCCGGCCCGCTCGCTGCCGGCCTTGCCGCACTCCGCGAAGCCGCCGCCCGGGTCGCCGCCGATCCTCGCCAGGCGCTCTTCCTGCACGCCACCCCGGCGATCGTGACCGCCCTTCGGGCGGATGCCATCGGCCTCGCCGACTTCGCCCGCCGCGCCGGCCGTCCGCTCGCTTTGGTGGAAACACGCCTGCCCCCCGCCCCCGCCTGGACAATCGAGACCGCCCATGGCTGACCCGAAACCCACCTGCCCGATCTGCCGCAAACCCACGGAACCACGCTTCCGCCCCTTCTGTTCGGTCCGCTGCGCCGATGTCGATCTCGGCCGCTGGTTCACCGAATCCTATGCCGTTCCCGTCGCCGCCCCGGAAAGCGACGAGGATGACAATTTGAAGGGTTGATCCCCCGCCCCGCCTGGGCTATCTCCCCCGCCTCCAACTGCCGCATCCCCTCGGGGACGCACCGGTTTGCCCAGGTAGCTCAGTTGGTAGAGCATGCGACTGAAAATCGCAGTGTCGGTGGTTCGATTCCGCCCCTGGGCACCATCCTTGTTCCTTCGCTCCATTTGCGCCACGATGCCGGGATCAGGGAGGGAACCACCATGTCCGCGGTCTTGAAAACCAGCATGAGCGAAGCCGAATGGCAGACCAGGTGCGAGCTTGCCGCGCTGTATCGCGTGGTCGACCATCTCGGCTGGACCGATCTCATCAACACCCACATGTCCGCCCGCATTCCCGGCGAACCCGATGCCTTCCTCATCAACAACTACGGCGAAATGTTCGATGAGGTCACCGCCAGTTCCCTGGTGAAAATGAACCTCGACGGCAAGGTGCTCGGCGGCGGGACGAAGTACAACGCGGCCGGGTTCACCATCCACAGCGGGGTCTACAAGGGCCGCCCCGACGCCAATTGCGTGATGCACACCCATACCCGCGCCGGCGCCGGCATTTCGCTATTGCCGCGCGGCATTCGGGCGATCAGCCAGGACGCGCTGCAGATCCTCGATGACGTCGCCTACCACGGCTACGGGGTTCCGGCCTCGCCCGAGGAGTGCGAGGAGCTCGCCCGCAGCTGCGCCCATGGCAGCTGCGTCGTGCTGCTCAACCACGGGCTGCTCACCCATGCGCCGACCGTCCACGGGGCGTTCTTCCGGATGTGGAACATGGAACGGGCCTGCGAGCTCGAACTGCTGGCCCGTACCATGGGGATCGAGCCGGTGCCGATCGCCGAGGACGTGGTGCGCAAGTTCGCCGAGCGCATGGGCCGCCGGCGCAACAGCGATGACTACGGCCGGGCAGAGTTCCAGGGCATGGTGCGCACCATCGACCGCAAGGGCGCGACCTACCGCTGCTGACCCCCCCCGCTACGCACGGCCCTTGCTCCCATGGCGCCACAGGGCTAAGCCCTGCGGCTCACCCGCGCCATGGCCAACAGGGTTCAACCAATGTTTTCTCGTCTCCTCGGCTTCATGTCCGCCGACATGGCCATCGACCTCGGCACCGCCAACACCCTCGTCTATGTGAAGGGCCGCGGCATCGTGCTTGACGAGCCCTCGGTGGTGGCGATCGCCGATGTGCGCGGCAAGAAGCACGTGCTCGCGGTGGGCGACGAGGCCAAGCAGATGCTCGGCCGCACGCCGGGCAATATCCAGGCGATCCGCCCGCTGCGCGACGGGGTGATCGCCGATTTCGAGGTGGCGGAGGAAATGATCAAGCATTTCATCCGCAAGGTGCACAACCGCCGCGGGTTTGCCTCGCCGCTGATCATCGTCTGCGTCCCCTCCGGCTCGACCGCCGTCGAGCGCCGGGCGATCCAGGAGAGCGCGGAAAGCGCCGGCGCGCGCAAGGTGTTCCTGATCGAGGAGCCCATGGCCGCCGCGATCGGCGCCGGGCTGCCGGTCACCGAGCCTTCGGGCAGCATGGTGGTGGATATCGGCGGCGGCACCACCGAGGTCGCGGTGATTTCGCTCGGCGGCATCGTCTATGCCCGCTCGGTGCGGGTTGGCGGCGACAAGATGGACGAGGCGATCATCTCCTACATCCGGCGCAACTATAATCTGCTGATCGGCGAAAGCTCGGCCGAGCGGATCAAGATGGAGGTCGGCGCCGCCGCCCCGCCCTATGACGGCGAAGAAGGCCCGATCCGGGAGGTCAAGGGCCGGGACCTGATGAACGGGGTGCCGCGTGAAATCCAGGTCAGCCAGCGCTCCATCGCCGAGAGCCTGGCCGAGCCGGTCGCCGCCATCGTCGAGGCGGTGAAGGTGGCGCTCGAAAACACTCCGCCCGAACTCGCGGCCGATATCGTCGACAAAGGCATCATGCTCACTGGCGGCGGCGCGCTGCTGTTCCGGCTCGACCAGGTGCTGCGCGACGCGACCGGCCTGCCGGTGGTGATCGCCGAGGCTCACCTCGATGTACTGAGCGCGCGCCGCTTGCTTGCTTCGTCGCGAGCGTGTCCAATCAATAGGGCTTTGGTGAAAGGGCAGGCGATCCCGTGATCCGGCTGTCGATCCAGATGCGGCAGGCGCTCTCGAAGCTCACGCTTCCGGTGCTGATCGCCGCGGCCTTCGGCCTGATGCTGATCGGCAAGGCCGACACGGTGCTCGCCGAGCGCGCCCGCATGCTGCTGGCCGATACATTGTCGCCGATCTACGGCGTGCTGGCGGCGCCGCTGGCCTCCGTGCGTGCGACGATTGAAAACGCGCAACATCTGGTGACGGTGTTCGCCGACAACGTCCGGCTGCGTGAGGAGAACGAGCGGCTGCGCAAATGGCAGGCGGTGGCGACCGCGCTCGATGCCGAGAACGCCATGCTGAAAGCCAATCTGCGCTGGATCCCCGATCCGCTGCCGAGCTACGTGACCGCCCGGGTGGTGGCCGATGCCGGCGGTATCTATGCCCGCGCCGTGCTGCTCTCGCTCGGGCCCAATCACGGCATTGCCAAGGGACAGATCGCGCTCGACGATCGCGGCCTGGTCGGCCGGGTGACCGAGATCGGCAGCCGCAGCGCCCGCGTTCTGCTGCTGACCGACATCAACAGCCGTATTCCGGTGATCCTCGAAACCAGCCGGGCCCGCGCGATGCTGATCGGCACCAACGGCATTCGGCCTCGGCTGTTGCACTGGCCGGAGGGCGTGGTTCCGGCCGAGGGCGAACGCATCGTCACCTCGGCCGAGGCCAATGCCTTCCCCGCCGGACTGCCGGTGGGGATCGTCCGCTATTCGCCCGGCAACATCCCCGAAGTGGAGCCGGCCGCGCGGCTCGACCGGCTGGAGGTGATCCGGTTGTTCGACTACGGACTGCGCGGCGCGGCATCCCCGGATGCGCCCAACCGAGCCTCCGACCGGCGCCGCTGACGATGGGCCACTGACGATGGATTGGCGGTTTCCCGGCATCAGGCCCCAGCTGAGCGTGTGGCAGAAGGTCGACAGTTTCGCCCGGCAGAGCTTCGCCGGCGCCAGCACGGCACTGTTGTTGTTGACCGTCGCGGCGCCGCTCGGCCTGCCCGGCCAGGCGCAACTGCTGGAAGCGATCGCGATCGCCTGCATCTTCTTCTGGTCGCTGTTCCGCCCGTCCTGCATGGCGCCTCCGCTGGTTTTCGCGCTCGGCGTGCTGGCCGACCTGCTCGGCTTCGCGCCAATCGGTGTCAATGTGTTGACGCTCTTGATCGCCCATGGCCTCGCCTTGCACTGGCGGCGGTTCCTGACCCGGCAAGGGTTCCTCACGGTGTGGCTGGCCTTCATCGTGGTCGCCCTCGGGGCAGCGGTGCTGCAATGGGTGCTGAGCTGCGCGCTGATGCTGCGGTTGCTGTCGCCGATTCCCGTGCTGTTCCAGGCCGCCCTCGCCGCCGGCATCTACCCGCCGCTCGCGGTGCTGCTGACCCGCGCGCACCAGGCGCTGGCGGAGCACGCGGACGAATGACGCAAGCCGATGCAAACATTGACCGGGTGGGCGGAAAGGGAAGGAAGCACTGCTTTTTGAGAAAAGCAGCAAAAACTTTTTATCCACTGGCTTCGCACTCTCCACGGAGAGCGCGGAGCCAGTGGATAAAAGTTTTTTGGTTCTTTTTTTCAAAAAAGAACTTCTTCCTGCTACCCGCATGAAGCGCGAAAACAAACGCACCGGCGTCTTCACCCGCCGCGCCTTGCTGGTCGCCGGCGGGCAGCTCGCGGCACTCGGCTTCCTCGGCGCCCGGCTTTACCAGGTGCAGGTGGAGGAGGGCGCGCGCTATTCGACGCTGGCCGAAGCCAACCGCATTTCGAGCCGCCTGGTCTCCCCCCCGCGCGGCCGGCTGCTCGACCGCTTCGGCGTCGTCGTCGCCGGCAACCGGCAGAACTGGCGCGCCTTGCTGATCGCCGAGCAGACCAGCGACGTTCCCGCCACCATCGAGGCGTTCTCCCGCTACGTACCGCTGGGCGATTCCGAGCGCGCCCGGATCGAGCGCGATCTGCGGCGCCATCGCCGCTTCATCCCGATCGTGCTGCGCGAATTCCTGTCCTGGGAGGACATGGCACGCATCGAGGTCAACGCCCCGGAACTGCCGGGCGTGCTGGTCGATGTCGGCACTACCCGGGAGTACAAATTTGGCCCCCGCCTCGCCCATGTCGCCGGCTACGTCGCGCCTCCCAACGATGCCGACGTCGCGGTGGATACCATGCTCGCCCTGCCCGGCATGCGAGTCGGCCGCGCCGGGCTCGAACGCACCCATGACGCAGTGCTGCGCGGCCGGGCCGGCGCGGTGCAACTCGAAGTCAACGCCGTCGGGCGGGTGATCCGCGAGCTCGACCGCCAGGAGGGCACTCCCGGCCGCGACGTGACGCTCACCATCGACGCCGCGTTGCAGGAGAGCGTGCTCGCCCGCCTCGGCGAGGAGAGTGCGTCCGCCGTGGTGATGGATGCGCGCAATGGCGAAGTGCTCGCCATGGCGACCAATCCCTCCTTCGACCCGAGCCTGTTCAACTCCGGCGTCTCCCAGGCGCAATGGGTGGAATGGACCAATAATCGCCGCGCGCCGCTGATCAACAAGGCCGCCTCGGGGCTCTACGCGCCGGGCTCCACCTATAAAATGGTGGTGGCGTTGGCCGGGTTGGAAGCCAAGGCGATCACCGTCAATGATCGCGTTTCCTGCCCGGGCTACCTCGACTACGGCGACCGCCGATATCACTGCTGGCAGAAATACGGCCACGGCTCGATGGACCTCCGGGGCGCGATCAAGAACTCCTGCGACGTGTTCTTCTACGAAGTCGCGCGGCGCACCGGCATCGACAAAATCGCCGCGATGTCCAACCGCTTCGGCCTCGGCGTGAAACTCGGGATCGACCTCCCCGGCACCCGCCAGGGCTTCGTGCCGACGCGGGCCTGGCGCGCCGGGCAGGGCAAGCTGTGGAACATCGGCGATACCATCGTCTGCGGCATCGGCCAGGGCTACCTGCAGCTCTCCCCCCTCGCGCTCGCGACCATGACGGCCCGGCTGGCGACCGGGCGTGCGGTGGAACCGCATCTGACGCGCGCCATCGCCGGCACCGCGGTGCCGGGCGGGCGGGCGGAGGACTGGCCGCTGCTCGGTCTGCCGGAGCGCATGCTCTCCGTGGTGCGCGAGGGGATGTGGGCGGTGGTCAACGAGCAGGGCGGCACCGCGAACATCGCCAAGCTCGAAATCCCCGGTGTCCAGTTCGCCGGCAAAACCGGCTCCGTCCAGGTCCGCAACGTCACCCGCGAGCAGCGCGAGAAGGGTTTCAAATCCGAGAACCTGCCTTGGGAGTTGCGGCCGCACGCGTTGTTCGTCGGCTATGCGCCACATGACGCGCCACGCTACGCGGTGGCACTCGTCGTCGAGCATGGCAATGCCGGCTCCGCCACCGCGGCCCCGATCGCGCGCGACATCATGGCCGATGTGATGCAACGCGATCCGGCGCGGCGCACCGAGCCGCCCCGTGTCGCCGTGCGGAGCTGAGCGATGGCCTTGATGCAGCGCCGGCTGATCCGCGCCGAGGCCGATTTCGGGCTCACCGGCAAATTGTGGCGGGTGAACTGGCTGTTCGTGCTGCTGCTCTGCGCGCTCGCCGGCGTCGGTTACGTGGCGCTCTACACCGCCGCCGGGGGATCGCCGGAGCCCTTCGCCACACGGCACATCCTGCGCTTCGGCTTCGGGCTGGTGATCATGCTGACCATCGCGCTGATCGACATCAGGTTGATCGCCCGGCTGTCCTGGCTGGTCTATGGCGGCGGGGTGGTGCTGCTCATTCTGGTGCTCAAGATGGGCCATGTCGGAAAAGGCGCCCAGCGCTGGATCGATCTCGGCGGCACCCTGTGGCAGCCGAGCGAGTTGATGAAGATCGGCCTCGTGCTCGCCCTCGCCCACTGGTTCCACAAGGCCTCGTGGGAACGCGTGGGCAATCCGCTGTTCCTCATCGTGCCGATCGTCGCCACCGCCGTGCCGGTGGTGCTGATCCTCAAGGAGCCAAATCTCGGCACCGCGGTGATCTGCGCCGTGGTCTCGGGCGTGGTGTTCCTCGGCGCCGGGGTGCGCTGGTGGAAAGTCGCCCTGGTGGTCGCCGCCATCGCCATTGCCGCCCCCATCGCCTACGACCATCTGCACGATTATCAGCGCGCCCGCATCACCACCTTCCTCCACCCCGAGAGCGACCCGCTCGGCGCCGGCTACAACATCATCCAGTCCCGCATTGCGCTCGGCTCGGGCGGCATCTGGGGCAAGGGGTTCCTCCAGGGCACCCAGGGGCACCTCAACTTCCTGCCCGAAAAACAAACCGACTTCATCTTCACCATGCTGTCCGAGGAATTCGGCTTCGTCGGCGGCATCAGCCTGCTCGGGCTGCTGGCGGTGATCACCATGTTCGGCATGCTGATCGGTTTGCGTTGCCGCCACCAGTTCGGCCGCCTGGTGGCGATCGGCATCAGCACCAACTTCTTCATGTACGTGTTCGTCAACATCGCCATGGTCACCGGCTCCATCCCCGTCGGCGGGGTACCGCTACCCTTGGTCTCCCATGGCGGCTCGGCGATGATCATGGTGATGATCGGGATGGGACTCCTGATGAGCGTGCACGTCCATCGCGACGTCGAGTTCGGTCACGAGAGCGAAGACCAGTAGGCCGGCGCCTCAGAACCAGTTCGCCTTGTCCACCACGTTGCGCAATGGCGCCCCGGTGAGCATGGCGCGGGTGTTGTCGCGCAGGATGGCATAGCGGCGTTCGTTGAGGTGCGGCCCGTAGCCGGCCATATGCGGCGTCATCAGCACCCCCGGCGTGGTCCACAGCGGATGCTCCTTCGGCAGCGGTTCGGTTTCGTAGACGTCGAGCCCGGCACCGGCGATTTCGCCCGCCACCAGGGCGGCATGCAGATCGGTGAGTTTGGTGGTCAGGCCGCGACCGATATTGATGAAGAAGGCCGAACGTCGCATGCGCTGGAAGCGGGCGCGGTTGAACATCCCCTCGGTCGCCGGCGTATGCGGCACGGTGGCGATGACGAAATCGGCGCGCGGCAGCAACGCGTCGAGCGCCTCGGGCGGGTGCATTTCGGCGACATCGGGCGGCGGCGATCCGCGCCGCGCATCGGTGCCGATCACATTCATTCCCGCAGCATTGGCCAGCCGTGCCGCCTCGGTGCCGATACCGCCGAGGCCGACGATCAGCGCGGTTGACGAATGCAGGTCCACCACCCCGTGATCCTCCGGCGGCTTGGTCCATTCGCGGCGCATCTGCTGCGGGATGTAGTAGTGGAACCCGCGGGCGAAGGCGAAGACGAACGCCATGATGTGGGCGCCGATATGGTCGTTGAAGATCTCGCGGAGATTGGTGGCGACAAGGGGATGCGCGACCAGCTCCGGGTAGTAGAACCCGGCCGGCGGGGCGGCTTGCGGCGCCTGAAGCCAGCGCAGCTTGGTCGAGCGGGCCAGCAGATCGGGCGTCAGCGTGCCGAAGGCGGCATCGGCGTCGACGATGGCGTGCTGGGCGTGCTGGGCGCCCTCGGCCACCACCACCTCGACCTCGGGCAGCGTGGCGGCGAGGCGGCGGGCCCAGCCACGGGTGATGTCGGATTGCGGCGGCAGCATGACGAGCTTGAAACCCATGTCTCTCTCTCCCTCTCTTCATCGGCATCCTGGGCGATCGCGCCCGGTTCGGCTAGGCTGCCGGCATGATCCCGCGCATCGTCACCCTCACCCTCAATCCCGCCGTCGATACGGCCTTCGAGGCCGATCGCGTGGTCCCGCAGCACAAGATCCGCACCGACCATGAAACCCATGACCCCGGCGGCGGCGGCGTCAATGTCGCCCGCGTGCGGCGCCGATGTCTGCGCGGTGGTGCTGGCCGGCGGCGTCACCGGGGATTTCCTGCTGGAAATGCTGGCGCAGTATCGCGTCCCCTGCCACGCCGTGCCGATCGCCGGCACGACACGCATCAGCACCACCGTGCATGACCGCGCGACCGGCCAGGAATATCGTTTCGTCCCCGAAGGGCCGGAGGTCTCGGAGGCCGAATTCGCCGCCGCCTGCGCCACCCTCGAATCCGAACCCGGCGACTGGGTCGTGCTGTCCGGCAGCCTGCCCCGCGGCCTGGCGCCCGACAGCTACGCCCGCATCGTCGAGCGCGAAACCGCCCGTGGCCGCCACGTCGTGCTCGATACCTCGGGCGAGGCACTGAAAGCCGCCCTCGGCCGCGGCCTCGCCCTCATCAAGCCGAGCGAGCGCGAATTGCGCGACCTCGTGGGCGACGGCGCGCCCGAGGCCGCGGCCCGCGAACTGGTCCGCGCCGGCGCGGCCGAGCGCGTCGCGGTGTCGCTCGGCGCCGACGGCGCGCTGATCGCCACCGCCGCCGGGGTGATACGCCGCCCCGCCATCCCCGTCACCGTGCGCGGCGCGGTCGGGGCCGGCGACAGCTTCCTCGCGGCGATGACTTTGGCACTGGCCACCGGCAGCGATGCCGAGGACGCCCTGCTGTGGGGCCTGGCCGCCGGCGCCGCCGCGGTCAGCCGCACCGGCACCGCCCACCCGAGCCGCAGCGACGTCGAGGCGTACTACCGGACGGCGCGGGGATGATTTAATAAATATATCGTAACAATAAAGGCGCACGTCTCCCACTCAGTCCCGCGGGAGTTTTCGCGGCAGCAGCTTCATCGGCTTCCCCTCCGAGTTCGGATACCACAGGATGGCCTCGCGCTCCTTGCGCGTCAGCCGCTTGGGTTTGGTCGAAACCTTCTTCGGCCGCGGCTTGCGCGGCCGGCGGGGCAACGGCGGCACGCAGGCCACCTCGACGCCCAGAATATGAAACATCGGCCGCAGCACGCGCTGCGCCTGGGGGGAGTTGGCGACGATCTCCGCGACGCCCGGGCGGCTGAGCAGCCAGACGATCTGCGCGTTGAACACGCGCACCTCCCAGCCCAACTGCCCGACCCACTGCTTGTCACGCGGAATCGTCAACCGCGGCCGCGCCCGCTCGCGCCGCACCGCCCCGGCGCGGGACTTGCCCGGCTTGAACGCATCGCCCGCCGCGATGCGCTCCAACACCCGGCCAAACCGCCGCGCGCCGCCGACCAGATAATTCCACACCGCCGGGCCGTGCTCGTAGCGGGGATGCCGCCACAACAGCTTCCCCATCGCCCCCACCAGACTCACCACAATGCGCAGCATCCAGCCCGCCACATCGGCGTGCAGGGTGGGCGGGAGAGGGGGTGAGGGGGCGGTCATGATGTTTTTGCTGATGTACCGGAGGACGGGCGGTGAGGATATATTCTAGGAAGAAAGGGGTTCTTTTTTGAAAAAAAGAACCAAAAAACTTTTGCCCGTTAGGTCATATCTGGTGGGAGTTCGGCGTGGCGTTGGATACAGGGGCGCGGCGGCCAGTGTGGAACACCTGGGTGGCGCCAGGGTAGGCCACGCCATGCAATCCGCGCAGCGTGGTGATCGCGCCGATACTACCGGTATTTTCCAGGGGCTTGGGCGGGGGTTCAGACGCGAAGTAGCTGCCAGGACGCTTGCCACCGGCAGACTTCGAGCAAGGGCGAGATTTCATGACGGGCTCCGTTGTGAGGTTGAACACGAACGGATTATCGTCATAGGAACTTTCGCTGCAAGGAGAAATTTTGCGAAAGCCAAAAAATTCCGCGCAGCCGGGGAGCGGGTCGGGCACCGGCGGCAGTACGACAAAAAAACCCCGGGCCATTGCTGACCCGGGGTAGCTTTTACAGTGGTTGAAAACCACTTTGCCGTGGCTTTCCTACCGATTTCCCAAGTCCATCCAATCCGGTTCCGCACTTGCCGTCAAGCGAAAACGACATAAGATCGGGAAAATTTCGCAGAGGTATCGGTCATGCGGGTTCTCGGGCTGGATGGCGGGATAGCGTCGGTCGGGTGGGCGCTGATCGACGTGCCGGAGGAGGGTGGCGAAGGTGCAGTGATCGCCTGCGGGTCCCGCTGCTTCGATGCGCCGGAAACCGACAAGGAACGCACGCCCACCAACCAGATACGGCGGCAGAAGCGGGCGATGCGGCGGGTGGTGCGGCGGCGGCGGCAGCGGATGGCGAAGGTGCGGGGCATTCTGCATCGCCATGAGCTGCTCGCCGACGATGGGCGTGAGGCGCTGGCGCTCGGAGTGGACCCCTGGGAAGCGCGCGCGGCAGGGCTGGAACGGGCGCTGAGCGGGCCGGAGTTCGCCGCAGTGCTCGGCCATATCGCGGTGCATCGCGGCTTCAAATCGAATTCCAAGCGCGATCGCGGGGCGAATGCGGCGGACGACAGTTCGAAGATGCTGAGCGCCATCGCGGCGACCCGCGAGCGGCTCGGGCAATGGCTGACGGTGGGCAAGATGTTCGCGCGTGATCCGGCCTTCGCGACGCGCAAACGCAACCGGACCGGGGATTATTCGCGCTCCATCCTGCGCGACGACCAGGCGGCGGAAGTGCGGGCGCTGTTCGCGGCGCAACGGCGGATCGGCAACGTGCAGGCCAGCGAGGCGCTGGAAAGCGAATTTGTCGAGACCGCGTTTTTCCAGCGCCCGTTGCAGGATTCGGACGCGCTGGTGGGGCCGTGCCAGTTCGAACCCGGCGAGCGCAGGGGAGCGCGGCGCGGGTATTCGTACGAATTGTTCCGGCTCCTGTCGCGGCTGAATGCATTGACGCTGGCGTGGCGGGGTGGGGAGCGGCGGTTGACGGCCGATGAAATCGCGCTGCTCGGGCGGGATTTCGGCAAGGACAAGAAGATCAGCTTCACGGCGGCGCGCAAGGTGCTGGGGCTCGATGCCTCGGTGCGGTTCGACGGCATCAAGCCGGAGGATGAGAAGCACGACGTGGTAGCCCGCTCGGGCAACGCCGCCGAGGGGACGTATGCGCTGCGCAAGGCGCTGGGCGCGGACTGGGCCGGGCTGGCGGCGCGGCCGGAGGTGCTGGACGCGATGGCGGAGGTGATCACGTTCCGTGACGATATGGACTCGATCCGGGCCGGCTTGCTGGCGAGCGGGGCGCCCGAGGCGGCGGCGGATGCGGTGATGGCGGCGGTGGAGCGGGGGGCGTTCACGGCATTCCAGGGGGCGGGGCGGATATCGGCCAAGGCGGCGCGGGCGATCATGCCGGGGCTGTGGCGGGGGATGGTGTATTCCGAGGCCTGTGCCGAGGCAGGGTATGATCATGCCGCCCGCAGTTCGGTAGGGGTGGCGGATATAAGGAACCCCATCGCGCGCACGGCACTGGCCGAGATCATGCGGCAGGTGCGGGCGGTGGTGGAGACATACGGCCTGCCGGAGCGCATGCATGTCGAACTGGCGCGCGACGTGGGCAAAAGCGCCGAGGAGCGCGACGAGATCACGCGGGGCATCGAGAAGAAGAACAAGGAGCGCGACAGGACGCGGGGGCGGTTCGCGGAATTGCTGGGCCGGGCGCCGCGCGGGGAGGACATGCTGCGGTTCGAATTATGGGAACAGCAGAACGGGCGCTGCCTCTACACGGACGAAGAGATCCCGGTCCGGCTGGTCTCGGCCTCGGAGAACGGGGCGCAGATCGACCATATCCTGCCGTGGAGCCGGTTCGGCGACGATTCCTTCATCAACAAGACGTTGTGCCTCGCCAAGGCGAACCAGGAGAAGCTGGGGCGGACGCCGTGGGAGTGGTTCGCCGCGGACAAGACGCCGGACGAATGGGAGGCCTATGCCGCGCGGGTGGAGAGCTGCAAAAGCATGAAGGGGGCGAAGAAGCGCGGGTTTTATTTGCGCAAAAACGCCGCCGAGGTGGAGGAACGGTTCCGCAACCGCAACCTCGGCGACACCCGCTACGCGACACGGGTGGCGCTGGATTTGTTGGCGCGGATGTATCCTGACGACGGGAAGAAACATGTGCTGGCGCGGCCGGGGGCGCTGACCTCCAAGCTGCGGCGGGGCTGGGGGTTGCAGGGGCTGAAGAAGGGGACGGACGGCAAGCGCATCGAGGATGACCGGCACCATGCGCTGGACGCCATCGTGCTGGCGGCGACCACCGAGAGCATGGTGAACGGGCTGACGCGGGCGTTCCAGGACGCGGAGCGGAAGGGACTGCGGCGCGAGTTCGCGGGGGAATTCGTGGAGGCGCCATGGCCGGGGTTCCGGCTGGATGCCGAGGCGGCGGTGGCCTCCGTGGTGGTAGCGCGGCCGGAACGGCGCAAAATTCCGGGGGAGGTGCATGCGGCGACCATCAAGCAGGTGCGCAGCGTGGGCGGCGCCGATGTGGTGTTCGTGCGCAAGCGGGTCGAAGACTTAAGGAAGCCAGACAAAGAAGGGAATAACTGTGATCTGGCTCGTATTCCAATACCGCAACCATATGGGAGAATCGGCGATCCGGCGAAGCTGCGGGGGCTGATGATTGCGGCAATCGAGGCGTGGTGGGCGGCGGGGGAGCCGAAAGATGCGCCGCCGCGCATGCCGAACGGGGATGCGATCCGCAAGGTTCGGGTGGCGACGACGGACAAGGTGGCGGTATCCGTGCGCGGGGGGACGGCGGACCGGGGCGATATGGCGCGGGTGGATGTGTTCCGCGAGACCGATGCCAAGGGGCGGGTGCGGTTTCATTTGGTGCCGATCTATCCCCACCAGATCGCGACTCTGGAGCGGGCGCCGGGGCGGGCCATCGTAGCGGCGACCCCTGAAACAAACTGGACTCTCATAGAGGGACGGGAGTTCCGATTCCGATTCAGCCTCTATCAAAACAGCCTGATTGAGGTGGCCCGAACAAATGGAGAGGTCATTACCGGATATTTCAAGGGCGTTGATCGTACCAATGCAGGGCACCTCGAACAATCCCGTCTCCGGCGTTGTCTGGCGCATCGAGGGTGTGCCGCGAGCGTTTTGGTCGGCGCGACGCTTTGGATTTAGCGCCGTTTGGCCTCTGCCTTGCCCCCGGAGGCCCTGATTGCCGGGTTCCGGACAGAGTCCGGCTGTGGGACCGCGCTCATGCTGAACTCGCCTGCACGCTTTGGAGGTGCACGAAGCGGCTCATATTATAGGTGAGGTTCTGCATCCCGACCTTCATCTTCGCGCGCACCAGCCCGATGGTGCGTACCAGCTTGCCGCCCATTGCGGTGGCCTGGTGGCCAAACACATGCTCGACCCGGGCGCGCACCCGCGAGCGGGTGGCATTGCCCTGCCTCTCGCGCGCCGACAATGGATGATTGCGCGCGCCACGGCGGTGGATGCAGCTTTTGTGGCCACGTTCGGCAAGGTTTTCCTCAATCTCGGCCGAGCGATACGCGCTGTCCGCCCAAACCTTGGAGCAGGTGTTGTCGGGGTCGAGCACGGCCTCGAGTTCGCCGCTGTCATGACGAGCGGCATCGGTGACGCTGTAGCGCCGCACCAGCTTGTGCCGCTGATCCATGCTGATGTGGTTCTTGTAGCCGAAATACGTGCGGCCGTGCTTCTTCGTCCAGCGCGCCTCGACATCTTTCTGCCGCCGCTTGGCCGGATGATTGTCCCAGTCAGCCGGCGTCTCGCCCTTCTTGATGCTGTCGTTGTCATCGCGGCTGTTGCGCTGCCGCGGCGCGGCGACAATCGTCGCATCGATAATCTGCCCGCCCATCGCCAGGAAACCGTGCTCACGAAGGTAACCATCGAACGCGCCAAACAGCGCTTCCACCGCGCCAGCGCGGGCCAGCGCCTCGCGATACAGCCAAAGCGTCGTCGCGTCCGGAACCGCATCCTCCAGGCCGAGCCCGAGAAAGCGCATGAACGACAGCCGGTCGCGCAACTGGTATTCGGTCTGCTCGTCCGACAGATTGTAGAGCGCCTGAACCACCAGCGCCTTGAAGATCAGCACCTCATCCCACGGCTTACGTCCGGCCGCACTGCGCCGTTCAGCCGCAGACGTGCGCATATCCTGCGAACTCAGTGCCTCCAGCAGCTTCGCACGGAACAACTCCCAGGGAACCACGTGCGCCAAAGTCACCAGCGGGTCGTTCTTACGGTCCAGACCCTCATACCGGCGGCTCAGATCAAAAAATCCCAGCTGGCCCATCGCTCAAAACCCCCATAGCCCGCACGGGCTATTCAAGCCAAATGATGCCGCGTCGGGGAAGGGGATTGTTCGAAGTG
>JAPLOH010000205.1 GCA_026400845.1 Alphaproteobacteria bacterium | reverse complement strand
CGCCGCTGCATTTCACCTGCACCCTGCCCGCCCGCAGCGGCCCGGTGCGGCTGCGCTCGAAACCCCGTCGCGCCGCGGAGGCCGCGGATGGCCGGCGCTTCGGCGTGTGTATCCGCGCCGTCGAGGTCGATGGGGTGCGGCTGGATTTCGCTTCCCAGAGTTTCGGCCCCGGCTTCCACCCCGCCGAGGGCGAGGGCGACAAAGTTTGGCGCTGGACCAACGGGGATGCCTGGCTGGTGCTGCCCTATAGCGTTGAGCCGCGGCAGCTCGCGTTGAGCCTCACCGATTGGCACACCGGGCTCGCGCTGGCTTAGGAAGCAAGCGCTTCTTTTTGAAAAAAGAAGCAAAAACTTTTTTGTCCACCGGGCGGCACCCAAAGAAAAGGGCCGGCAGATTGCTCTGCCGGCCCTTCGTTTGAGACTGCTTGCCTGGTGTTAGACCAGCAGGGTGCCGCCAGCGCCGATGTGCACCTGGCCGATGGTGGTGTTGAAGTTGATCGTCGTGCCGTCGGAGAGGACCGCCACGTTGTTGAAGAACCCGCCACCGATCGCCGTGCTGTTGAGCGAGGAGATCGCCTTTCCGCCCGTGTCGAACTGGTCGAAGATCGCGGTGCCGATCGTCGCGGTGCCGCCACCGGCGACCGTAACCGTCTGGATCTGCTGCGGGAAGAAGTCGGCGATGGTGATGTTGCCGGCGCCGCCGGCCCCAGTCGCCGCATCCTTGTAGATCGAGCCCGTGAGGTTGGCGCTGTCGTGGAAGCCCGCCACGGTGTAGGTGCCCGCACCCTGGAAGATGAAGGTGTTGTGGCCCTGCTGCGCGCCGAGCGCCTGGCCGGTGCCGGAGCCCATGATGAAGGTGCCGCCGATCTTGCCCGTCAGGTCGACGTTGGTCGCGGCGATCACGTTCAGCGCGTTGCCGAGGCTGGCGACATCACCCAGCGCGTTGACGAAGAGCACGTCGCCCGCGCCGCCGGCCACCAGGGTGGCCGCCGAGTTGGTGGTGCCGCCCGAGATGATCGAGCCGCCGGCCGAACCGGCCTGCAGGTAGCCGTTCATGCCGAGCACCGTGGTGCGGCCGGTATAGGCCGCGGCGGTGACGGTCTGGCCGGCGAACACATGGGTGCCGCCGAACAGGGTGGCGGTGCTTTCGCCCGAGGCGTTGGCGGCGAACACGAAGGCGTTGCCCGCGCCCGGGGTGATGTAGGTCGGCCCGTCGCCCACGCCCACCCAGACGTCCGCGCCGGCAACGGCGCTGACGGTGGCGATGCCGTGAACCGAACCGGTGCCCGGGAAGGTTTCGACCACCACGGTGCCGTCGTTGGCGATGATGGAGTCCCTGCCGCCGGTGTTGACCACGATAAGGTCACCGCCATGAGCGTTGACGGTGGCGCCGCCGCCGATCTGGTCGTCAAGAATAAGGGTCGAACCGCCGAGCGCGCCGCCCGGGGCGCCGTCCATCTCGATCATGATGTTGGCGAACGAGAAGGCGTTCTGGATCACGTCGTTGCCGCCGCCGAGGAAGGCCTTGCCGTTCGGGTTGGTGTTCAACCACACCGTGGTGGCGTTCTGGCCCGACCAGACCGAGGCCTGGGCGCCGCCGATGGCGATCGCCGTGCCGCTGCCGGCGTTCACCAGGTCCTGATAGTTGCCCGGCAGGATGTTGTAGATGACGGTCTGGCTGGTGGTCTGCGCCACACCGCCGAGGAAGTTGACCGTGGGAGCGGCCACGATGCCGCCGACCGTCGGGCTGAAATACTTGAAGATGCCGCCACCGACCGAGGCGACCGAGTTCGGGCCGTCGTCGAGCGCGGCCTGCGCCAGCGCCGCGTTGGCAGCCGAGGTGAACGGCACGAGCACCGAAGTGGATGCACTGGTGTTCACTGTGACAAATGTCGTCATCGGTAAAAGTCCTCGTCAGAAAGTTTGGTTAACCGCTTTTAAGGCTTTGCTGCACCGCAAAGCAAGCAGGAAATTATCAAATTGGATAACGGAAACGCGAGAATTGCGGGTTTTTGGACCGTATCAGGGAATGATTTTTCGGCCCGAATCAGCGGCTTTGGTGATCATACGCCGCCCCAACCGCTTGATATCTCACACCCTGATCCGCGCCCCTGCCATCGCGGCCCCGCTGCACCCCCACCGCCGGCCCCGCCAGGGCCGGCTGTCGTTCACGGATATGTTTACCGTTCAGTCACCTTAGGCCGCGCAACCCCGCGCAATCCCTGGGGTACGGCGGTGTTCGGGGTGCGAGCGCCACCGGTTAACGCCAGCGGCCGAAGGGGGGGGGATTTGTTACTTTTTCGCGGGTTTCGTTACAGTTGGTTACGCTCGTCGCCCGCTCGTCTGAATTTCCTTAGATAAGTCTCAAATACCGCTCTATTTCTCGCGTGCGAGACGGATCGCGAGGCGCAGCAGCACCTGCTGGTCCGCCTCGTCGAGCTTGCGGTAGAGCCGCAGTATCGCCATCTCCTGCGGCGATTCGGCGGTGCCGTCGCCCTCCGGCCCCACCGTGCCGTTCAGCAGATAGGTGGGCGAGACGCTCAGCACCGTGGCGACGCGGGCGAGGTTGACCCCCACCTGGCCCGAACGGTCGGTCTCCCATTGCGCGATCGCGCTGCGCGAAACGCCGACGGCGGCCGCCAGCCCCACCTGCGTCAACCCCGCCGTCTGCCGCGCGTTGCGAATGCGATCGCCCATGCCGCTTTGCGACGCGTGTTCCTGTGCCGTCTGCTTGCCTGTCCATTTTGTCATCGGTGTTCTCCCTATGGAGCGAATCGTGCCGTCAAAAATTCTAACTGGCAAGTGTTATTTTCATTGACAGATTATGGTTATCACCGCTAACGTCTCCCCAACGCCATTGGGAGACCAGCATGATGCCCGCCAAACGCCTTTGGACCGACGCCGACGACACCATTATCGCCGAGCGCCGCGCCCGGCGCGCCTCCTGGGACGGCATCGCCGCCACCCTGTGCGCCTCGCGCTCCGCGGTGATCGACCGCGCCCGCCTGCTCGGGGTGCCGCCGCTGCCGCCCCTCTTGCGCGCCGCCCGCCTTGAAGCCACCCGCGAACCGCTGAAGGCCGGTGATCCGCGCGCCTGGGCGGTGCTCACCGAGGCCACACTCCTGGCCGGCACCGAGTACCCCTACCCCCCGCTCGACCTCGCCGATGTCGAGCCCGACGTGGCTGACCTCGCGGCGCTCAGGTTAGCCGCATGAGGCACGCCACCGACCCCGCCGCGCCCCACAAGGCCGCCGCCGTGCTTGGCCGCCTCGCCGCCGCCGGGCTGATTGCGCCGGGCGAGGCCGAGGTCGCGCTCGCCGCCGCCGCCGCCGACGCCCCGGGCGCCAACCCCCACGGCCTGCGCGCCCGCCTGCTCAACACCTTCCACGACGTCAACACCTTTACCGCGGGGTTGACGCCGGCGCCCGCGAACACCCAAAGCGCGCCCCCGATCGCCGCGGTGCCGGCGGCGCTGCCGATAGCGGAAAGTATTCCGCCGCGCGCCTGGCTCTACGGCACCTTCCTGGTGCGCGGCTACGTCTCGGTGCTGGCCGCCCCCGGCGGCGTCGGCAAGTCCGCCTACGCGCTGGCGGTGGCGCTCGCGGTGATCACCGGGCGGGCCTTGCTGGGCGAGACGGTGCATCGCGCCTGCCCGGTCTGGGTGCTCAACCTCGAGGACCCGATGGATGAGCTCGACCGCCGGATCGCCGCCCTGATGATGGCCCACGCCCTCACGCGGGCCGACATCGAGGGCCGGCTGCACCTGCATTCCGGGCGCACGCGGCGCCTGGTGATGGCCGAGCTCGACCGCGCCAGCGGCGTCATCCGCCACCCCGACCGCGACAGCGTGATCGCCGCCATCCGCGATCGCGGAATCGGGCTGGTGGTGGTCGATCCCTTCGTGAAGTCGCACGGGCTCGACGAGAACGACAACCGCCACATGGATGCCGCGGCCACCGTATGGGCCGAGATCGCCGAGGCCACCGGGGCGGCGATCCTGCTGGTGCATCACGTCCGCAAGGGCGCGGTGAGCGACGTCGATGCGGCGCGCGGCGCCAAGGCGCTCACCGATGCGGCGCGCGCGGCGGCGATCCTGTCGCCGATGAGCGAGGAGGATGCCCGTGCCCTCGGCGTGGCGCCCGGCGAGCGCTGGCGGCTGATCCGGCGCGACGATGCCAAGGCCAACCTCGCCCCGCGCGCCGCGCGCGCGCTGTGGTTGCGCCATGAGACGATCGCGCTCGGCAATGTTACCGAAGACTATCCTGAAGGAGACAAGGTTGGCGCTGTCACCCAATGGCGGCCGCGCAGCCCGTTCCATGGAATTTCGATCGCCGACTGCAACGCCGCCCTCGATCTCATCGCCCAGGGCCCCTACGCCGGCGGGCGCTTCACCGCCAACCGCCACCCGACCGCGGCCGATCGCTGGGTCGGCCAGGCGCTCGCCGCCTGCTTCGCCATCGACACCGAGCGCGCCGCGGCGATCGCGGCGGCGTGGCTGCGCAACGGGGTGCTGCGCGAGAGCGACTACGCCGACCCGGTGCAGCGCAAGACCCGCCGCGGCCTCACCGTCGATGACACCCGCCGCCCCGCCGACCGCATCTGAATACAGCAAATCTGATCACACACGAGAGGACCTGACATGCCCGATTCCCAGTTCGAGACCCTTCCCCTTGGCGGCGCAGCCGGCGGCGCGGATGGCGGCGCACGGCGGCGCGCGCAGGGCCCGGCGGAGGCGGTGCCGCCGCCGCCCTATAGTGTAACTATAGGCGGTGGCGCACCCCGCGTGCCGCCGGTCGCCCGGGGGGGCGCCGGCGGCGCAAGCCGCGCCCTGGTGGTCACCGGCGCGAAACGCGCCCGGCTTGTCGAGACCATCATCGCCCGGCTGGAGGAGGCGGGGCGCACGCTGCTCGCGCTGCCGCGCTCCGGCTACACCACCGCTTTGCGGCAAAGCCGGCTCGACATCGTGCGCAGCGCCGGCGAGGCCTATGCGGCCGAGGCGGAGGGGGGCAAAACCACCACCCGCCTGCGCCCGCCGCTGCCCGAGGCGGGCGCGATCACCCGCATGGACGAGGCGTTCGGCTGGCTCGCGCTGATCCCCGCCGACCGTTACGTGCTGCGCCGCATCGCCGGCGCGCGGGCGCTGATGGACCCGCTGACGGAGCGCCATGTGCACTCCTGGCGCCGGCTCGGCACCCTGCTGGGGGCGGATCATCGCGCCGTGCAGCGCTGGCATGGCGACGCGATCGGGCTGATCGCGGCCGCCCTGGCCGCCGGCTGCGCGCTGCCGTGCGCGCCCGGTGGGCAGGGCAGCGGCCCCAGCGGCGCGACGATGTCACGAAAATTTGCCCCGGCGTCGCCCCGCCATGACGGTCCAACCCCTTGACCGGGCGGGGTCTTTCGGAGGACGTGAGGCGAGCGGCCGGCTTGCAATAGCGGACGGCAACGCAGTAACCTTCGATTAACAGTCGGCTGCCAATACTTGGCCACCGCAGAAATCAAGCCCAGGGGACCACCAGATGAACGCGGATAGCGCATCCCAGCCGATGCCAGACGAGGCCGTCGAGTTCGACGAGATGTTCTACCTCGCCCGCTATCCGGACGTGGCGCGTGTGGTTTCCCTCGGCGGCCGCGCATCGGGGTATTCGCATTATGTCGAAATCGGCCGCTCCAAGGGCCGCTTCGCCTCGGCGCGCGACGAGGCGATGCGCAGCGGCCCGGTGGTGTTACCCCCGGGCCAGCGCCCGGCGCCGATGGCGCTCCGCGCCGTCCCTCCGCCGCCGGCCCGCATGGCCTCCGTCGTCTCCCTGCCGCCGGCAATCCCCGCCCCGACGGTTGCGCTCGTCCCGGCGGTCACCAAAGCCCCGGCGGTTACCACCGCGGACCGCCTCGCGCTCAACAACACCGACCCCAACGCCTTCGACGCGCGCTTCTACTGCGACCACTACCCGATGGCGGTGGCCGACGTCGATCGCGGCCTCGCCGCCGATTTCCGCGAACACTATGACCGCTACGGCCGCCATCGCGGCTATCTGCCCAACAAGCGCGCCTCGCGCGAGGAGAACCCGGCCTCCTTCCACTCCCGCTTCGGCGGCTTCTGGATCGACCAGGCCAACGCGCTCGACCTGCTGGACGCCAAGGAGGACCTCGGCCACATCCCCGCCGACCAGGCCAAGCTGATCCGCCAGTTCATCACCGACGGCTATATCGTGCTGCGCGGCGCGCTGCCCGACGACATCCTCGATCGCGCGCAGAACGTGCTGGAGCGCGCCTATAACGGCGACATGCCGGAGGTCGAATTCAACATCACCGGCGTCGGCCGCAAGGTGCACTGGCGGCCGGACGTGCTGACCAAGCCGGCCAAGGCGCTCGATCTGCACTGGCTCTCCGCCGACGTGCGCAACATGAGCCTGCACGACAACGTGCTGCGCACCCTCAGCTACATCATGGAACGCCGCGCCTTCGCCACCCAGACGCTCGGCTTCTGGCGCGGCTCGGCGCAGGACGCCCACCAGGACAGCGCCTACGTCAACTACTCCCACCCCAACCAATTCCTCGCCACCTGGATCGCGCTCGAAGACGTCACCGAGAATTGCGGCGAGCTGTTCTACTATGTCGGCAGCCACCGCATGGAGGAATACCTCTATCTCGACAAGTATAAAGGCGTCGAGGAAGCCGGCCGCGCCAATCCCGGCATGGATTTCGACGCGCCGATCAAGGACCACGTGAAGAAAATCCCGCAAGTCGCTGACCGCATGCACCTCCAGCGCAAGCGCTTCCTCGCCAAGCGCGGCGACGTGCTGATCTGGCACTCCGACCTCGCGCATGGCGGCAGCCCGATCTCGACGGACGTGACGCGCAAATCCATCGTCACCCATTACTGCACCGCCGAGGCCGTGCCGTCCTATTTCGAGCTCAAGGAAGGCAAGCGCATCATGCGCCACGGCGGCGGCTACGTCGGATCGGCCCACTACAACACCGATCTCGGGTTCTAGCCCTCCAGCGCCGCGCCATCGCGCAGGATGGCCTGCGCCGCCGCCGTATAGCCGCCGGCCTCGTGCAGCACGAGGCCGGGCAGCAGCCGGAACGGCCCCCGCCCGCCCTTCACGCCGCGCAGCAGCACCAGCTTCGCGGCCCGTCCCGCCCGCGGCCACAGCGGCAGCAGCGCCAGCGAACCGCAGCCGGCGCACGCGAAAGCGGCCAGCGCCGCCGGCACAT
>JAPLOH010000366.1 GCA_026400845.1 Alphaproteobacteria bacterium | reverse complement strand
TTTCGAGCTTGGCGAAGGGCTCGGGATGATGGATTTCGCCAATGCGGCGAAAATCGCGGGCGCCCGCTTCACCATTATGCGCGGCAAGCTGGCGCGGCTGGAACGTGCGCTCGGGCAGTTCATGATCGATCTGCACACCGGGGAGCACGGCTATGAGGAGATCATCCCGCCGCTGATGGTCAACGATGCCTCGGTGTTCGGCACCAATAACCTGCCGAAATTCGCCGAGGATTTGTTCCGCACCACCGATGGGCGCTGGCTGATCCCGACTGCCGAGGTGCCGCTGACGAACATGGCGGCCGGGGAGATCTACGCGGAGAAGGTGCTGCCACTGCGCATGACGGCGCTGACCGAATGCTTCCGCAGCGAGGCCGGCTCGGCCGGGCGGGATACGCGGGGCATGCTGCGCCAGCACCAGTTCCGCAAGGTGGAAATGGTGTCGATCAGTCATCCCGAGCACAGCGACGCCGAGCATGAGCGGATGACAAGCTGCGCCGAGAAGGTGCTGGAATTGCTGCAATTGCCCTATCGCCGCATGCTGCTCTGCGCCGGCGATACCGGCTTCGGCGCGGCGCGGACCTTCGATCTCGAAGTATGGCTGCCGGGCCAGGGGATGTATCGCGAAATCTCCTCCTGCTCCAACATGCGCGCCTTCCAGGCCCGCCGCATGAACGCGCGATTCCGGGCGGCTGACGGCAAGACGGTGAGCCATGTGCACACCATGAACGGCTCCGGCATCGCCGTCGGCCGCGCGCTCATCGCTGTCATGGAGAACTACCAGCAGGCGGACGGCTCGATCCTGATCCCGCAGGTGCTGGGCCGCTACATGGGCGGGCTGACGCAAATTTCCGCTTGAGGAGGCAGACATGGCCACGCGCTTCGCCGTCATCGGGCTCGATCACCGCCACGTCTACGAACTCACCGCCTACCTCATCGAGGCCGGCATGGAATGCGCCGGCTATTGGCCGGTGACGACCGATCTTGGTGTGCTGGAGGGGTTCCAGAAGCGCTTCCCGCATCTTCCAGCCGTCGCCGACCAGGAGCGCCTGCTGAACGATCCCACCATCCAGGTGATCGTCACCGCCAGCATCCCCAACGAACGGGCGCCACTGGCGATAAAGGCAATGCGCCGCGGCAAGGACGTGCTGGTCGACAAACCCGGGATCACCGATTTCGCGCAACTCGCCGATGTCGAGCGCGCCATCGCCGAAACCGGGCGTATTTTCTCGGTGTGCTTCTCCGAACGCTTCCAGACGCCCTCCACCGAAGTGGCGCTCGACCTGGTGCGCCAGGGCGCCATCGGCCGGGTGATCCAGACCGTGGGGCTCGGGCCGCACCGGCTGAACCGCAAACTAAGGCCCGGCTGGTTCTGGGACACCCCGACCTATGGCGGCATCCTGGTGGATATCGCGAGCCACCAGATCGACCAGTTCATCGTCTTCACCGGCAGCCAGGCGCCAGAAATCGGCTATGCCTCGGTCGGCAAATACGCGGTTGGCGGCGGGTTCGAGGATTTCGGCGAGGTGGTGCTGAAAAGCGAGCGCGCGAGCGGCTATATTCGCGTCGACTGGTTCACCCCGGACGGGCTGCCGACCTGGGGCGACGGGCGGCTGACCATCCTGGGCACCGGGGGCACCATCGAATTGCGCAAATACATCGACATCGAGGGGCGGAAAGGCACCGATCACCTCTTCATGTCGGACGCCAAAGGCACGCGGCACATCGACTGCGCCGGCCGTCCGCTCACTTATTTCCGCGCCTTCGCCGCCGATGTGCGCGACCGGACGGAAACCGCGATGCCGCAATCGCACGTCATCACGGTTTGCCGTCTCGCATTGGAAGCCCAGGCGCGGGCAGTCGAGCGGCCCGCGCGGTAATCAGTCCGCGTAGTAGCCGCCATCCACCACGTGTGACGCGCCGGTCATGAACGAGGCCTTGTCCGACAGCATCCACACCACCGCCTCGGCGATTTCGTCGGCGGTGCCGAGCCGGTGCATCGGCACCTTGGTCATCAGCGCGTCATAACGCTCGGCCATGAACGGGTCGGTCATCGGGGTTTTGATGTAGCCGGGGTTGACGCAGTTCACGCGGATATTGTCCTGCGCATATTCCATCGCCGCCGTCTTGGTGAGGCCGACCACGCCATGTTTCGCCGCGACATAGTGCGCGGAGAACGGCAGGCCGATGAGGCCGGCGACCGAGGCGGTGTTCACGATGGTGCCGCCGCCGGATTGCAGCATGGCGGCGATTTCGTGCTTCATGCAGAGGAACACGCCGCGCAGGTTGATCGCGAGCATGTTGTCGAATTTCTCCTGGCTCATTTCGTGCGTGCGCTGGCGCACATCGCCGGGGCGGCTGCCAATGCCGGCGTTGTTGAAGCCGCAATCGACACGCCCGAAGGCGGCCACCGTGCGCGCCACCATCGCCGCCACATCGGCCTCGATGGCGACGTCGCCGCCGATGGCGATCGCCTGGCCGCCGGCGCTGTTGATCATCGCCACCGTTGCGGCCGCGCTCTCCTCCGTGCGGTCGGCCACCGCCACGCGGGCGCCCTCGCGCGCCATGATCAGCGCCGTCGCCTGCCCGATGCCCGAGGCACCGCCCGTCACCAGGGCCGCTTTGCCCGCCAGAATGCCTGCCATGTGAAGCCTCCTCGTCGTTTCTTGTTGCTGTCGGATGGTCGGCCATCCGGCCGCCGGGTTCAATCCCCCAGCAGCAGATCGGCCAGTTTGCGGCGATGATGGGCAGCGTCGCCGAAGCTGTACTGCAACCACAAGGCGCGGCGCGTCCCCGGCATGGGCAAACACGTCCGACGCCTCGGCTTTGGCCATGCGCAACGCCACTTCGGCATCCTCATTACCGCCGCACAGTGTCGCCGCGTGGTACAAATGCGAGCGGCTGCGCTCCAGCCCGACCAGAATATCCGCGCACGCATGCTTCAGCGACTGATAGCTGCCGATTTTCCGCCCGAACGCGGTCCGGCTGTTGAGGTAGTCAACCGTCACGTCGAGCACTCCCGCAATCCCGCCCGCCGCCTCCGCCGCCCCCAGCAGCAACGCCGCGTCGCGGAGCGCGATGAACGCCGCGCCCCCGGTGATCACCGCCGAGGCCGAAATTTCGATGCCGGTCAGATCGAGGCTGAAACTCCGCCTGGTCTCGTCGATCACCGACTCCGCCCGCATCCGCCCGGCGAAATGCCCCTCCAGCACCACCAACGCCGGCGCGCCATCGAGCCGCACCGAGGCCAGCACGATCACCGCCGCCCCGCCATGCTCCACCAGGGTCTTCACCCCTTCCAACCGCACACGGTCCCCCACCCGCGTGGCGGTCGCCTCGATCGCGGTCAGGTCCCAATCCCCATCCAGCTCGAACACCGCCGTCGTCGCAATCGCCCCCTGCGCAATCCGCGGCAACAGCGCCGTATGCCCGCCCGCCAGCAGCGCCTGCACCGCAATCTGCCCCGCCACAAACGGCGTCGCCATCAAATACCGCCCCATCGGCTCCACCACGGTGGCCACCTCCGCGAGCCCCAACCCGTTGCCGCCAAACCCCTCCGGCACCGCAATCCCGCACCACCCCAACCCCACCATCTCAGCCCAAACCGCCGGATCAAACCCGGCCGCCCCCCCGAGCAACCCCCGCACCACAGAAACCGGCGACCGCTCCCGGCAGAACCCCACCGCCGTCTCCAGCAGCATGCCCTGCTCGTCGGAGAAACTGATCCGTGTGCTCAGCATGGGGCGGCTCCCAGGGAAGGAAGGCCAGGGCTCTGCCCTGGCCCCGCAAAGGGGCCGAGCCCCTTTGATCCCATTTTGTTTAAGAGGTTTGGGGGTGGAGAGGGGGCTCTACTCAGTGGTTGCAACATCGGAGTAGAGCCCCCTCTCCACTCCCAAACATTCCTTAAGCGAAGGGTTCTAAGGGCTAGGCCCTTAGCGGGGTCAAGGGGCAGCGCCCCCGCCTTGCTTCCTGCGAACCGCACGATGCCGAACATGCGGCTCAGTCCTTCGGCAGGCCGAGCACGCGCTCGGCGACGATGTTGGATTGGATTTGGGTGGTTCCGCCGCCGATGGTGCTGGAGAAGCTGTTGAAGTAGGCGCGTTGCCATTTGCCGCCCTCGTGGACGTTGGCGTCGCCCATCCAGCGGGCGGCGTTGGCGCCTTGCAGGCCGAGGGCGAATTGCAGGAGGCGGCGGCGGTGTTCGGAGGTGCGGAGTTTTTGCGAGAGGGGGATGGCGTGGGGGCGTTCGGCGGTGAGGCCGGAGATGGCGCCGCGGGCGGCGGTGAGGCGGTCGCCCTGGTCTTCGATCAGGAAGCGGACGAGTTGGTCGCGCATGAGTGGGTCTTGAATGGCGGGGCGGCCGTCGCGGCGGGCGAGGCGGGCGAGATCGACGGTGTCGTGCACGTTCAGTGCCTGGCGGGCGATGCCGCCGGCCTGGCCGCCGGAGGCGCCGCGCTCGAAGGTCAGGGTCATCATGGCGATTTTCCAGCCTTCGCCCTCCTTGCCCATGAGGCAGTCGGCGGGGATGCGCGCGTCACGGAAGAAGGTTTGGGTGAAGCCGTATTCGCCGGTGAGTTTGCGGATGGGCTGGGTTTCGATGCCCGGCGTATGCATGGGCACCAGGAAGTAGGAGAGCCCTGCGTAGCGTTTGGAGCCGGGTTCGGTGCGGGCGAGGAGGATCATGTATTTGGCGTATGAGCCGAGGCTGGTCCAGATTTTGGCACCGTTGAGGATGTAGGCATCGCCGTCGCGGGTGGCGCGGGTGGTGGTGGCGGCGAGGTCGGAGCCGTTGTCGGGCTCGGAGAAGCCTTGGCACCAGATATCCTCTGCGGAGAGGATGTTCTTGATGTAGCGCTGTTTTTCGGCTGGGGTGCCGATGGCGAGGATCAGCGGGCCGGCCCAGTTGAGACCGATGGTGTTGGGCACGAAGGGGACTTTTTGGCGCGCCATTTCGGCGTTGACGATGTCCTGCATCGCCTGGGGCTGGCCGCCGCCGCCGTATTCTTTCGGCCAGGCCATGCCGAGATAGCCGGCCTCCCAGATTTTGCGCTGCCAGGCGCGGAGGTACTCGAATTGCTGGTCGGTGCCGACTTCCATGAAGGATTCCGGCAGGAGGAAATCGGGTTCCGGCGGGCGGTTGTCGCGGAACCAGGCGGCGACTTCGGTGCGGAATTCGGCGAATTCGCTCATGGTGTGGTGCTCGGCTTCACCCAGGCGGGCGGGCGCTTTTCGCGGAAGGCGGCCATGCCCTCCTGGCCCTCGGGGGAGACGAACATGGACGCGCTGAGGGTTTGCATGGCGGCGAAGGCTTCGTCGCGGGCGAGGGCGGCGACTTGGCGCACCAGTTTCTTGGCGGCGACGACGGCGAGCGGGCCGCCGAGCGCGATGGTGGCGACTTCGGCGCCGACGGCGGCGCGGAGATCGCCCTTGGGCACGGCGCGATGGGCGAGGCCGAGTTCGACGGCGCGGCGGCCATCGAAGCGCTCGCCGGTGAGGAAGAGGCGCATGGCGTGGTGCGGGCCGAGCTTGGGCAGGCAGGTGACGGCGATGATGGCGGGGATGACGCCGATGCGCACCTCGGAGAAGGAGAAGGGCGCGTCTTCGGCGGTGATGACGATATCGGCGGCGCCGATAATGCCGAGGCCGCCGGCATAGGCGGCGCCGTTGACCGCGGCGATGACGGGTTTGTCGCTGTCCTGGATGTGCTGGAGCACGTCGGGGAAGGTAATTTCCTTCATGCCGGCCAGCGGCGAGGCGCCGCGCGGGGCCTTGAGGTCGGCGCCGGCGCAGAAGGCGGGGTCGGCCCCGGTGATGACGATGCAGCGCACCGCGGGATCGGCGTTGGCGGCGGTGAGATGGGCGTCGAACTCGGCGACCAGGTTGGGAGAGAGGGCGTTGCGCGCGGCGGGGCGGTTGAGGGTGATCCAGGCGGCGCCGTCGATGACGTCATACAGGGTGGCTTCGGTGCCGCGCATGGTTCTCCCTTCGCCGCACGTATCGGCACGGTCCTGCCGCTATTGTGGCATAGTTGGGCGCGGGGCTGAAGGGTGGGTGGCGGGCTTGCGGCGTGCGCGGTAGGGTTCGGGCGGGCCTAGGAGTGGGAGAGACGTGGGATGACCGATCGCCAGAAGATCCTGCTGCTTACCGGGGCCAGCCGCGGCATTGGCCATGCCACCGGGAAGCGCTTCGCTGATGCGGGTTGGCGGGTGATCACCGTGTCGCGCCAGGCGTTTTCGCCGAAATGCCCATGGCTTGGTGGCCCTGAGGACCATGTGCAGCTCGATATTGGCGACATGGCCGGGATTGACCGGGGCATCGCCGAGTTGCGCAGCCGGCTGCCGGAGGGGAAGCTCGACGCGCTGGTGAATAATGCGGGCATTTCGCCGAAGGGGCCGGGCGGGGCGCGGCTGGGGGTGCTCGGGAGTGATTTTGCGACCTGGCTTCGGGTGTTCAACGTCAACATCTTCTCCGTCGCGCTGCTGGCGCGCGGGCTAAGCGACGTGCTGACCGGGGGTGGGGCGATCGTAAACGTGACCTCGATCGCGGGGTCTCGGGTGCACCCCTATGCGGGCAGCGCCTATGCCTGCTCCAAGGCGGCGCTGGCGGCGCTGACGCGGGAGATGGCTAATGAATTCGCGCCGCTGGGCATTCGCGTGAACGCGATTTCGCCGGGGGAGATCGATACGGCCATCCTCTCGCCGGGCACCAAGGAATTCGCCGACCGCGAGGTGCCGATGCGAAGGCTGGGGCGGCCGGGTGAGGTGGCGGATGCGATTTTCTATTTGTGCAGCGAGCAGGCGAGTTATGTGAATGGGGCGGAGTTGCACATTAATGGGGGGCAGCATGTGTGAGGGGTGGGGCGTCGTGTGACCCGTGCCAGGATTGTCTGGAGTCGCTACACCTGAGATGTTGGAGCAACGACGAACATAATGGACTCGGATACAGTTTGAAGGTTTCAATACCGGCAAAGCGAACGCCGAATATTTGTTATCACGAACTTCCGATATAATGAGCTACCGATCCCACCCCCTGTCATCAGGCGCGTCGCTACTCGCAACGCTCTGAACAGTCGCGGTCTTCGAGCGTAGCACTACCCCCAGGCACGTAACCCGCGCTCGGATGCAGAATGAACAGGCAGTGCCGCGCGGGAGTTGATGGACCGACGAATTGCTTCCAGGTCTGCGCCTCCACGCACCTGCGGCGCGCAAGCATTCAGGCGCCAATACTCATCCGCGGTCACCCCGCCGCCGAAGGTCGGGTGCAGGGATTGGACCGAACCGCCGTTATCGAAATCTACACGATTTCCCATGTCCAAAAACGTTTCGCTGGGCTGCGACTCCGCCAACACCAGATCGTGCCGCTCCAGTTCGATATGATAATATACAACGACTGGTACAGGAACTTGTACGATTGATGACCCGTTCAGCAAATGCCGCGCCGGCACCAAAACGCCGTGCAGGAAAAGCGCGTGTTCGGGACTCACAAACAAATCGCGACAGGGAACGCCGGGAGCAATCGCGTCACGGCGCAGGCAAACTGGCCAAACGGACTCCGGCAGGGGATGGTGTGCCGTGACAATGCGGCGGCTACCGATCCAGCGAACTGGCTTCGCAGAACCGGACTTGAGCGCGATGACGGAATCACCGGCCCTGATTGTCTCGATGGCAACATCGCCGTAGGGCGTCCGTATCGCCGTGCCGGATAGGAAACAGGGCACGTTGTTCGTCGTGATTGCAGTGCCGGGTACGCTGTTCGTGTCTGCGGCAACATGGAAGGTCGCGGTATTGCTGATCCCGGTAAGGAAAATCGACGCCTTGGTGACACTTCCGTCCTTGATCGTCAGCGTTCCACCGGCCGGAGAGCCTGCCCAGAAGGCATTTATGTTACCGTCGAATGCAACGCCGGTCAGGTCGATTTTCCCGTTCTGCCCAAAACCGTCGAGCGTCGCTCCTGCTTGGATGCCAGCCGCCGAAAGAGTGAAAATGCTGTTGTATGCACTGAGGTGTTGGCCGGATGAAATTGTTCCTGAAACAAACAGATCAGCCGCGAGAGTCACCGTCCCCGTTCCCGTGAGATCGCCAGTGACATAAACCCCGCTACCTGCGTTGAAGATGCCTCCGTTGTTGACGAGACCCTGATTGGCATTCATCGCGGCTATGCCGCGGAGGTCGATGATCCCTTGATTGACGAATGTGTCGCCGACGACCAGCAAGCCCCGAGGCCCGAAAACCGGACCGAGTGCTTGGATGGCGAGGGAGCCAGCATTTACGATGGTGCCGCCACCTCCGAATGTCAGGGCCGCACCTCCGTTGATCGTCCCAGCCAATTGCAGGTTCGGTCCGAGTGTCAGCGTGCTACCGGCCGGCGTCGTGACAGAGGCGCCCTCGCCACTCAAACTGGGGATATGAACGACGGCGTCGTCCAATGTCTGGCTGCCGACAAATTCGATTGTGCCCTGGTCCTGAAGGTCGAGCGTCCCGTGGGCGCTGCCGTCCGCATTTTTCAGTGTCACTTGGTTTGCGACCACGACCGTCCCCCGCGGGACTGCCATCGGGCCTATCCAAGTCACTCCATCGATCGTGCCACCGGTGAAGTCAGTCCCTCCGCCGACGATATGCACGCTTCCGCCTTGCAGAACACCACCCGCAGGCAGTTGCAACGTACCGGCCTGTTGGGTCAGCGTTCCTCCGAGGCTAAGCGTACCGTCAATCTCAAGCCGTCCGCCCGCAGCGTTGAGGACCACATCTCTGGCTGCCTGTGCCCCTTGTATGGTGACAACATAATTCGCAACGGCGTCGATGGTAACGTCATCGGCGGCGCCTGGAATGCCATTTGTTCCCGAGAGCACGGACCAGCTAGCTGGGTCGCTCCATAGGCCACCGAGGCCGTTCCATCTAAAGTTTCCCATTGGTACTCCCGACCATGTGTCGACGCATACCCCGACCTAGTTGGCTGTTCAACTTTCTCCGACGATTCTTGGACCGCGCGTGGTGACAACGGATGACATGATGCTCTTCCTCTTCGTGGCCGACGAAGTCGGCGCGACGATGCCGCAATAATACGGGGGGGGGGAAGAGCGGCGCAATCGAAATGGTAGACGGATTTGGCGTGAGTCTGAACGGGTTTCGTCCGCGGAGGGTCGGCGGGGCTTATGCCTCTGCACCTTCCTTCTTCGTGCCTTAGTGTCTCTAGCGCAGCGGGTGGTGAATCCCTTCCCTGCTTGGGGCGCAGCGATTGTGGGCGGTGGGGTGAGGTGGCGGGTTGCACCCGCCCTACGACTCATGGAAGAAAATTTTGCTGGAATGGCTTGACTTCAGTCTTTGTTCTGTTTATGTTCACTTCTCCATCAACGCAGAGGAGACCTTGAGATGCCGCTCGTTCCTTCCACCCTTGAGGAGATTTTGCGCTGCCTCGTGCTGCGCCTGGTCCTGATGGTGGAGGCCGCCTTGTCGGGGCGGGTGGCGGGGTTGCGGGGGCGGTTGGCTGGGATGCGGGCGGGGCATCGGCACCGGGCGCGGCTGGCGCGGGAGCTCGCGAAGGCGGAGCGGTATGCGGCGCTGATGGCTGATCCGGGGTTCTGGGCGGACAAGCGGGCGGCCGGGAAGGCGGCGGAGGTGGCGCGGGTGGCGGCGGATGCCGGGCGGCGCGCGCTGGTGCGGCGTGTGGTTTGGCCGCGGCGGGTGCGGCAGATGGCTGCGGCACCGAGGCCGGCGGCGGCGCGGGATGGGTTTGGCCGATGTATGGGCTGGGTGGGGGATTTGGTGGCTGCGCGGGTTAGGGCGTGGCTTCCCCCCTCACCCAACCCTCTCCC
>JAPLOH010000064.1:73673-84497 GCA_026400845.1 Alphaproteobacteria bacterium | reverse complement strand
GCGTTTTCACGCCCATGGTGCCCTGCTCGGGCTGTGGGGCGCCGACATGCCGAGCGATGTCAGCCACGTGCCTCCGGCACACGAGATGATCGACCCGTTGAAGGATACCAGCGCCCTGATCGCCCAGGTCCGCGCCGGCTTCGTGCCGCAGGCGGAGGCGGTGGGCTCGTTCGGTTACGACTTCCGCCAGGTGGTGGAAGACATCCGCAAGGCCAATGCCGAGATCGATGCCGCCGGCATCGCCCTCGATACCGATCCCCGCCGCGTCGCCAAATCCGGTGCCGCCCAGGACGCCGCCCAGATTGCCGCGGTGGAAATCGCCGCCACAGGCGCCGCCATGCCCCAACGCCCCAGCCAGGACCAGACCCCATGAGTTATGGCTACGACCCGGTTGAGGACCTGCTCAAGGTCACCAGCATCCAGAAGAAGTGGCGCGACGGCTTTGCTACTGCCACGCTCGACAGCCGCAAATGGACCAGCCAGGTCGCCGCCGGCGGCGCCATCACGGTCAATAGCGGTGTACTCACGCTGGCCAGCGGCGCCAACGGCAATGACGAGACCTGGATGCTGTCGACCGAGACCTTCTCGGTACCGTTCCGCGTCTCGGTCGGGCTGACCCTGTCGCAGCGCATCGCCAACCAGAGCTTCTACATCGAGGCCGTCAGCATCGACCGTGACAGCGGCCAGCCGGATGGGCTGCACATGCTCGGTCTGCTGTTTGATGGCGTCACCGCGACGCAGGCCAAGTACGAGGTTCAGACCGGCGGCATGGTCCGGCTGACCTCGGTCGCCTCGACCGTGCCGACCACGGCGGCCAGCGGGGTCTACGAGCTCGAAGCCTTCGTCGACGAGGCCTGGTTCCACGGCGCCACCATGGACGCCACCACGGCGCGGGCCAACTCCTACCGCCGGCACCAGCAGATCCCGGATCCCAATGCGCTGTATCGGGTGCGGCTGCGCTGGCTCAATGGCGCCACCGCCCCGGCCTCGAGCACCAATGCGGTGATCTCATGCCTCACTGTTCAGGATTATGCCGAACTGACCGCCGAGATCACCGCAGGTCGCGGCCAGGCGGTGGCTGGCCAGGCTTTGGCGGTGCAGGTCACCGGTGGCGCCAACAGCACGGCGTCGCTGTTTGTGCAGGGCTCGGTCGCCCGCGGTGCCGTCTCGCCGGGCAATCCGCTCTATGTTGCTACCGCATTGAGCGCCAATCCGTTGGTGGTGCTGAGCGGCCGCAGCGTCGATCTGATGGCGACCCTGATCGGCGCTCTGGTCACCAAACCCTACAGCATCCCAGAGGCGGATTGGTCGTTCGCCTCGGCGCTCGCGGGCATCCCCACCGGCGCCGACACCCCGATCCGCACCGCGGTCGCCGCCAACCGGCAATACCTGACAGGGCTGCAACTGCAGAACCTCGGCACCGCGGCGAGCGAAGTACAGATCAAGGACGGCGCCACCGTGATTTGGCGCGTCAGCCTGCCGGCCACCATGGCGACGCCGCTCACCTTCGACTTCCCGACCCCGCTGCGGGCCACCACCAATACAGCGCTGAACGTCCAGGCGGTCACCGCCAGTTCTGCCGTGGTGGTGAACGCCCAGGGCTACCAGGCGCCGTAACGCCCCCACCGATCGGAGACCCAGCATGACCGAGACGGCCCAACCGGGCGGGGACAATCCCGCGCCGGTCCCGACGCACGCCGATGGACTTCCCAGAGGTGGGCAGCCGATCATCGCCGCCCGCGCCCTCGCCGCCCCTGCAACAGTCAATCGCGCCGCGCGCACCGTCGAGGTGGTGTGGTCGACGGGGGCACGGGCCCGCAACTTCGTCCCACCTCTCGGCCTCATCACCGAGGAACTCGATATGTCGCCCGCCGCCGTCCGCATGGACGGGCTGCGGGGTGGCGGCGCGCCGGTGCTGAACACCCATCGCAGCAACGATGCTCGCGATGTCGTTGGCCGGGTGCTCGACGCCCGCATCGAGGCCGGGCGCGGGATTGCCACCCTCCAGTTCTCCTCGGCCACCGACGTCGAACCGCTGTGGCAGCGGGTGGCAGACGGCACCCTGCGCTCGGTCAGCGTCGGCTACCGGGTGCACCGCTACATGCCGATCCAGGACCCTGTCGCCGGCACCGTCCATCGCGCGGTGGATTGGGAACCCTACGAAATCTCCGTCGTCCCCATCCCTGTCGATCCCGCAGCCGCGGTGCGCGGCGATGGCGACCAGTTGCCCGCAGCCGCAGCCATCGAGCCGGCCATCCCTTTCCCCACGCCTTCCCCCGCATCCCAGGAGACCCTGATGCCTGATCCCGCCACCGAGACGACCGCCGCCACCGCAGCGCCGACTGCTGCCGCTCCGGCGCCGGTCGCAACCGCCACGCCCGCGGCATCGACCGACGCCAACCGCAGCGCCCCGTCGCCGATCGCGAGCGCAACGCCGCCCTCAACACCGTGCTCACCGCCAGTCGCGGGCTGATCTCCGCCCCGGTCGGTGATGCTCTGCACCAGCGGGCGCTGACCGAGGGTTGGACGCCCGACGCCTTCCGCAGCGCCCTGTGGGACGCCATGCTCCAGGGCGCCAAGCCGCCGTCCATTCCCGCCAGTCCGGCATCACCTGCGGCCGCGACCGACGACCCCGCGGTGATCCGCGAGGCGATGGCCGAGGCCCTCGCCGTCCGCACCATGCCGGGCTACCAGGCGCCTGCGGGTAGCACCCGTCACGCCGAATTCTTGGGCTGGCGCCCCTCCGAGATGGTGGCGGAACTCATGCGCGCCCGCGGGGAGCGCAACATCCCGCGCGATACCGCCAAGCTGGCCGAACGTGCCTTCCACACCACCTCGGACTTCCCGCTGCTGCTCTCGGCCGCGGCCAACAAGATGCTGCTTGCCGCCTACCAGCCGGCCAATCCGACCTATCGGCAGATCTTCCTCCGCCGCGATTTCCGCGACTTCAAGCCGCATCGCCACCTCCGTGTCGGCGACTTCCCCAACCTGGTCGCGCTCTCCGAGAACGGCGAGATCCAGGCCGGGACCATGTCCGAGAGCCAGGAACTGGTCGCCCTCACCACCTTCGCCCGGCGTATCCGGGTCACCCGCCAGATGCTGGTCAACGATGATCTCGGCGCCTTCACCGACTTCGCCGCCATGATCGGCCGCCGCGTCGCCGATTTCGAGAACGTCACCGCCTACAGCCTGCTGAACGGCGCCAGTGGCGCTGGCCCGACGCTCACCACCGGGAGCACCACCGTGTTCGCCACCGGTGCCGCCCGGGCCAACCAGGCCTCCGCCGGCACCGCGCTCGACATCACCAACCTGGCATCGGGCCGTGCCGCGATCATGAAGCAGAAGACGCTGGATGGTCTGCCGATCTCCATCGGCTCCAGCATGACCCTGGTGGTCGGGCCCAATCTCGAGCTCTCCGCCCGCCAGCTCACCGTCAACGTGGCGGCGACGCAGACCGGCAACGCCAACATCTACGCCGGCTTCGTGCAGCCGCTGGTCGAGCCGCTGATCCCGTCGAACCGCTGGTATCTGTTCTCCGATCCGATGGCGGCACCGGTCTACGTCTACGGCTACCTCAACGGCGCCGAGGGGCCGCAGGTGACCACCGGCCCGGTCTCCGGCGTCGATGGCGTCGAGGTCTCCGTCATCTTCGACTTCGGGGTCGGCGCCATCGACTGGCGCGGCGCCTGGTTCAATCCCGGCACCTGAGCCGGCGCAGCTTCCAGGGACGCGGCATCACCCCGCAAGCGGACGACTGCCATCCCTGGGACCACGAGGGTACTTTCGCGCTCGCTGCATCTTTTGAAGGCGGCGAGCGCGGATGGCACCTGGGATCGGTTGGGAGATCACGGCGACCGGGCGGCTGCGGAGCATCACTGCGAAGATACGACCAAGCCGTACCCGACACAGAATCGCCGCAAGCCGCCGGCGTGCGTCAGGCATCGTGATCGGAAGCGGCCTTCTCACCCGAACCCCAGGAAGACTGCGAGGCTGCGCGTCAGAGCCACCAGTTCGTCATCCGTCAGCCGCCCGAGCACCTGCCCGACGCGGTCGCGCCGGATCGTCGTGATCTTCTCGATTGCTATGTAGCTCGGGCTGGACAAACCACTCACGGCGCCGGGTTCAACCGCGATCCGGAGCAACGGTGCTCCTGTTTCCTGGGTCGTCAGGAGGCAGACGACAACCGAGCCAGTGTCCTCGAATAGCTCGGACTGCACCACGACGGCCGGCCTGGGTTTCCCGCCATAGTCGCCGGCCCCGCGGTCGGCGATGACAACGACATCACCGCGGCGCATCGGCAACCGGGATGTCGTCCTCGTCGAACACGGAGACACGCTCGATGAAGTCCATCACGTCGTCGAAATCCTCGGCAGCGGCGACGAGCCGTGACTGCCGCTGCGCCTCCTCCGCGAAGCCGGGGGACCGGGTGTCAGGCACCCAGATCTGGATCGGCCTAAGCCCACGGCGCCGAAGCTCGGCCCTGTGTGCAGCAACCCGTCCGCGAACACCCGTCTGCGCCATGGCGACCTCCTATCCGCGTTACATGTAACACGGGCGGCCGCCCTCCTGCAACGTCATCTCCCAACCAGGAACCCCTGCAATGAAGAACTTCGTCCAACCCGGCGACAGCATCAACGTGACCGCGCCCTATGCGGTCAGTTCCGGCCAGGGCGTCCTGGTCGGTGGCCTGTTCGGCGTCGCCGCCTTCGACGCCGCCCTCAGCGCCACCCTCGAAATCCAGACCGAGGGCGTGTTCGACCTGACCAAGGAGCCGGCGCTCGCCATCGCCCAGGGTGCCCGGGTGTTCTGGGACAACACCAACCGCCGCGTCACCACGACCTCGAACGGCAACTTCCCGATCGGCGCGGCGACGGTCGCGGCGGCGACGTCCGACACCAATGTCCGCATCTGGATCGACGGCCAGGCGGCCCTGACACCCGGCTCCATCGCCGCCCGCGTGGTGTCGCTGGTGCCGACGGCCGCGGCCAGCACCGACCTGACCGTGACGGTCCCGGCCGGACATCTGCTGCGCATCTCCGAGCGCACCACCGTCGCCTATACCGGCACCACCGTGACCGTGCAGGTCGGCACCACCGCCGGCGGTGTCGATGTTGTCGCGGCCACCGACATCAAGGCCATCGCCTCGCGGGCGCTGACCCTGGTCGACGCCAGCACCGCGGCCTTCACCCCACTGCCGGCCGGCACGCTCTATGTCCGCATCGCGCAGACCGGCCAGACCGCGGTTGGCGCCGGGCAACTGATTTTCGAACTCTTGCCGACGGTCTGATGGACATGGACCCGTTCATCACCGCCATCGACGGCGTCATCGGCCGAGAAGGGCGCTACAGCAACGACCCGGCCGACCGCGGCGGCGAGACCATGTGGGGCATCACATCCTCCACGGCCCGAGCCGCGGGCTATGCCGGGCCGATGGCCGAGATGCCGCGGGAGACCGCGGTCGCCATCTACCGGCAGCGCTACTGGACGGGGCCAGGCCTCGACCGGCTCTCGGCTATCGATCAGTCCCTGGCGGTTCGTCTGCTCGATATTGGCGTCAACATGGGCCCGCCGGTCGGGATCAGCTTCCTGCAACGGGCGTTGAGCGCGCTCAACCGCGGGGGCGCCGACTATCCCGACATCGTCGCCGACGGTGTGCTGGGCACCGCGACGCTCGGGGCGGTGCAGGCGTTGCTCGCCCGGCGTGGCGACGACGGCAGCCGTGTGTTGCTCGGCATGACCTCCGCCCAGCAGTCGGTCCACTACCTCGAGATCGCCGAGCGCAATCCCACCCAGGAAGCGTTCGAGTTCGGCTGGCAGCTCAACCGTGTCCTGGGTGGAGGATAATGGTCGCGACTAGGGTTGGGCATCACGCTCTCGCCGCGCGGCATGCCAGACTTCTCGCGCGGCGTCGGCGTTCATAACGGCGATACCGACGCCGACAATGAGATCGGGCCACGCAGACTGCCAGAGAAAGGCCGTCACAAGCCCCGCCGTGATGATCGCGACGTTGGCCAGCGCGTCATTTCGCGCCGACAAAAATGCAGCCTTGGTCAGGCTTCCGCTGTAGTGCCGGAAACGGGCCAGCATCAATGCACAGAACAGGTTGACGACAAGAGCACCAGCTCCTGTCACGCTCAGCAATGCTGGCTCCGGAACTGCTGGCGACTGGATCTTGCTCCACGCAGTCCAGATCATGGCGAGCGCCGGCACCAGCAGAACACCCGACAGGAGCGCGCCAGCACGCGCGCGATTTCGGGCAGACCAGCCGATCGCGACTGCAATGAAGAAGTTGACCGAGGCATCCTCCAGAAAGTCGATGCTGTCAGCAAACAACGAGACTGAGCCGATCGATTGGGCGGCACCAAGCTCGATCCCGAAATACGCGAGATTGAGCAGCGCGACGATCCCGATGACCTGACGCAACGATCGATCCGTCATTGTCCATCCCATCCGATTGCGCAACCACAGTCCAACAATCTGCGTCTAGAGACAACGCCAGGAGCGCACCATGCTCGCAGCCCTGTTACCTGCACTCGTCCCGATCCTGGGCGACGCAATCCGCCGACTGTTCCCAGATCCCGCCGAGGCCGCGAAGGCGCAGGCCGAACTGAACAACGCCCTGATGGCGAATGCCGCCAAGATCGAAGAGGCGGCGGCCAGCATCATCGCCGACGAGGCGAAGTCGGAACATTGGCTGGCGTCGTCGTGGCGGCCACTGGTGATGCTGACCTTCACTGCCCTCATCGTCGCTCGCTGGCTTGGTTACTCCGCCCCCGGCATCTCCGAGGCCGAAGTGCTGAAACTGTGGGACATCGTCCAGCTTGGCCTGGGCGGCTACGTCATCGGCCGCAGCGCCGAGAAGATCGTCCCGCAACTGGCGCAGATCGTGGCCAAGCGATGAGTGCCTTCGCCGCCATGCTGGAGGCGCTGCATGCCGATCAGAACATCGGTGTCGACGCGCTCTACACTCGCGCGCCGGGCCCCGGCATCGCCGTGCGGGTGAGCCTGTCGCATCCGTCCGATCAGTTGCCTGGGCTTGGGGCGGTTGGCGTCCGCGCAGGCTCGATCACCGCTGATGTATTGGCATCGCAGTTGGGCGGTATGGTCCCGAAGCGCACTGACACCCTGACGATCGGCGCCATCACCTACCGGGTCGAGGACGTCGAGCGTGATCCGCTCGGCCTCACCTTCCGCCTGACGGTGGCGCAGTGACGAGCCCTGTCACCGAGGCGGCACTCGCCGCCGTCACCGCGCGGCTGGTCACGGCGTTGCCGTCCGCCGTCGTCGAACGCGCCCGCCGCGCGCCCGTCGATATCGAGAGCGAGACACTGCCGCGCCTGGTGCTGCACATCGACAGTATCGAGGCGAACGCCGGCGCCGAGCCTGGCGCAACCCACTATCGGATTGGCCTCACCATCGTTGGCACCGCGATCGGCAGCAGCGACCTGGATGCCCAGCAGGCAGTGATTTCACTGCATGCCTCGGTCGTCGCGGCCCTCGCCGGCTGGACGCCTAGCACTGCTGGCCTCGGCGACGTGGTGGAACTCGGTGCCGACTTCCTGCTCCACGACGTCGACCAGTCCGCAACGCCGGTCGGTGAGTTCGCCGCGCGCTTCGAGTTGCTCGCCGTCGCCCCGACCGGCTCACCCTATATCTGATCGGAGACCCCCATGACCCTATCCCTCGTCCGCATGCGGTTCTCGGCCGCGGCGGCCAAAATCGAGACCACGCCCGGCACCGATGCCATCGCCGGCACGCCGGCCAGCACCGACTGGATCGCCGGCGACTTCCAGGTCGATTTCAACCCGCAGGTGATCGACAATCCGGAACTCACCGGCACCCTCGATAAGGCCCCATCCATCGTCGGCGGACTGCGGCCGCAGATCAAAATGCGCGTGCCGCTGCGCGGCGTCGGCACCGCAGGCACAGCGCCCGACTTCGGCAAACTGCTGCGCTGCTGCACCATGATCGAGACCATCACCGCTGCCGCCGTTGGCGCGCCTACCGCCGCGACGGCCGGCACCACCAGCACCATCACACTCGGCGTCCCGTTCGGCACAACTGCCCAGCAGTATCGCGGCATGCCACTGTTGCTCTCGGGTGATCGCGCGCTCACCACCGGCGTCGCCGACTACACCGCCGGCAAGGTCGCGACCGTCGGCGAGACCATGGCGACCGCCATGACCGTCTCCACCCTGGCGCAGGTCCCGATCAATGTGCTCTACGGCCCGACCTCGGATGAGAGCCAGTACAAGACCTGTACCATCTATTTCTATGCCGATGGGCTGCAATGGACCTTCACCGGCTGCCAGGGCACCTGGTCGCTGGAACTGACCTCGGGCGGCATCGGCTACCTGAACTTCGAGATGCAGGGCCAGATGGGCATTCACGGCACCGCCGCCATGCCGTCGGGCTGGAACACCGGCATCCGGCAGACCCCGCCACGCTGGGTCGCCGGGCGCGCCCAGTTGAATGGTGCGCTGGCCCGCTGCCGCCGCCTGATGCTGGAGGCCGGCATCCAGACCGTGCTGCCGGACAACCCGGAGGCGGCACAGGGTTACGACCCGGCGGTGCCGATCATCCGTGACAGCAAGGGCACCATCGACCCGTTGATGGACACCACCAGCCAGGTCGCCCTCTACAACGCCTTCCTCGCGGGTTCCGCCATGAAGCTGATGGCCATCGTCGGCGCCATCGCCGGCAATCGCTTCCTGGTGGTGGCGCCGGCAGCCAAAGCCATCGGCTTCCGGCCGAGCGATCGCGACAATCTCGGGCAGAACGAGATCACGTTCCAACTCGATGGCGCCGATAGCGACCTCTTCCTCGCTTCCTTCTGATCTGACGCGCAACGCAGCGGCGACGTCCCCTTCATCCCCCGGAGACCAATCATGACCGACCCCGTGTTCTCGCGTCGCGAAGCCGTGACCTTCACCCCGGACGGCTCGCCACGCACGTATAATATAGTACCGCTCACCTTCCGGGAGCGGCAGGCCTTCCGCGCCGAACTCGCGCGCGAGGGCGGGCTCTATCCCCCGCGGATGCAGCTCATCGCCGCCCTGCGCGGCGCGGTGCAGGAGATCGCACCCGACAACGCGCCGGCCTTGCTCACCGATATCGATGCCGCCGAAGCGACGCCCGACGACGTTGGCGCCCAGACCCGCCTGGCCTCGATCGAAGCCATCGCCGCCGAGGTGCCGATCTATGCTGCGCTGCTGGCGGCGCGCGAGCGCTATCTCGGCACACTGCCCTGGGTCGCCGCCCGCCATGCCCTGCGCGGCTGGGACGGCCCCAGCCTACCGCCGTTCCGCCGCGAGCGCGGCAGCGTCCCGGCCGACCTGCTCGATAGCCTGCCAGACGCGGAGATCGAGGCCATCGGCTGGAAAGCCAGCGCGTTGATGCAGCCGAATGCGAGTGCGGAGGGAAACTCCGTGGCGCCCTCGCCGTCGCCCGAGACCCCGGCGCCTACGACGGAGGGCTGACGCCTGACGATGGCGGCGAATGGCTGGTCGCGGGAGAGCCCGTGGCCCGCAATCCGCGACTGACCATTCCGCCCCCCTGGCACGACTTCATCCGTCTCTGGGCCGCGTGCCGGGGCGGGATGGGCGGGATCGCCCACTGGCCTGATCCGGGGGGCGTCGGCGACCAGGCCACCTGGATCGTCGATGCGTTCGCGATGCTGGCGGCAATCGATGCCATCGATGCCCGGATCGACGATGTCGTCCGTCGAGGGAGCCGAGGTCAGGCGGCGTGACGAGATGCCAACGCGCGCAACACCGCTTCAGGTTCACGATCGATGACCCACAGCAACACCTGGGCAGGCCCATCGGGCTGGCGCCGTCCCTGCTCCCAATCCCGGACAGTGCCGAGTGACACCTGGAACCGCCTGGCGAACTCTGCCTGGGTCAGGCTCAGGCGATGCCGCACGAGCTTCACCTGGCTGGCGATATGCTCAACGTCGGACAGGACCGGCGCCGTGTCAGGGTCGGCAGCAATCTGTGCCGCAATATCAGCATCATCGGTGGCGTCGACCTTCGCCCAGTCGATCCCCGCGATCGTCTGCTCGACCATCGCCGGGGTCATCTCGACCACTACACGCCGCTTGCCTGCCATCGCTTGACCTCCTTCGAATTCGCTTTGCGCAGCGAGATCACTCGGATCGTCTCGTCACGCTTCGTGTAGACGACGCAGAATAGCCGACCCACCACCATCCCGAACGCAACAAACCGCTCTTCGCCATAGTCGCGCCGGTCATCGATGAACTCCCCGATGACGCTCGCCAGGACCGCCGCCGCCAGTTCGAACGGCAAGCCGCGCTCGCGCACGTTCCTCGCGCTCTTCGCCGGGTCGAAGTCAATCTGCATGCGACAAAGTAAGGCATTGCCGTAGTCGTTGCAATGCCCTTTACCAGCCGCGAGGCTCCTATGCCCATCCTCACCCGCATCCCGCGTGGCGCCATCACCGACGTCATGAAGGCGGAGGCGCGCGCGGTTGCGGCGGGCCTGCGTCGCGCGGTGGAGCGGACGGGCCGGCAGGTGCAGGAGGACCTCCGCGCCCAGGTCCGCGCCGCCGGGTTCAAGGACGGCGGCCGGGCCATGGCCAATGCCTGGCGGCTGAAGACCTTCCCGGCCGCGGGGGTGGTCACATTCCATCCTGCGGCACTGGTGTTCTCCAAGATGCCCGAGGCGGTGCAGGCCTTCGATCGCGGCGAGCCGATCGTTGCACGCAACCGCAAGTATCTCGCCTTCCCCACCGCCTACAACGCCCGCGGTGGCCGACGCAGTGCCGGCTCCCGTGGTGGCGTGCGAGTGACGACGCAAGAGATGA
>JAPLOH010000064.1:41573-73613 GCA_026400845.1 Alphaproteobacteria bacterium | reverse complement strand
TTCCTGTGGTGCCTGCGGGTCAACGAGGCGCGCGGCATGAAGCAGCGCGGGCGCAATCGTATCCGCCTGTTCGTGGGCGACGCCACCGAGGTGCTGACCGGGCATCGCAAGGGCCAACAAGCCATGGCGCGCGAAGTGCTCGACCGCGGCTTCGTGCCGATGTTCGTGCTGGTGCGCCAGGTCGTGCTGCGCAAGCGCCTCGATGTGGACGCCGTGCGCGACCGGGCCGTGCCGCTGCTGCTGGCCAACGTTCTCGCGGAGTTGACTCCATCATGAGCGGTTCAACACGCGTCGCCGCGATCCGGCTGTCGACCGAGGACCTCGATGCCGCGCGTGGCAAGTTCGAGGCGCTCGGCAGTCTCGGTGATCAGGTGCTGGACCGCATCACCCAGGCCGGCCAGCGGGCGTCCGCGGCCATGTCGGGCATTGCCGGCCCCGACGACGCCTTCGCGCGCCGGGCGGCCGACATTGCCGCCTATGGGGCCGGGCTCGACCGGCTGCAGGCCTCGTTCAACCCGCTGTTCGGCACGATGCGCCGCCACGAGACGACGCTCGCCGATATCGCGCAGGCCGAGCGCGTCGGCGCGATCGCCAGCGGGGAAGCTGTCGTCGCCCGGCAGCGCGCCTTCGCCAGCTACGAGCAGCAGATCAGCGCCAATGCGGGCCTGGCCGAGAGTTACAGCCAACTCGGCATTGCCATGATCCGTCTGGTCGACGTCCAGCAGGCCGCCAATCGCGGGGCCGGCGTCGCGGCACCGCTTGCGGGCGACGCCCTCGCCGCCCGTGGGGCCGATGTCGCGGCCTATGGTGCCGAACTCGATCGCCTCCGCGCGAAGTTCGATCCCCTGTTTGCGGTCTCCCGGACCTATGAAACGACCCTCGCCGAGATCGCCCAGGCTGAGCGGGTTGGGGCGATCTCCGCCACCGTCGCCGCCCGGGCCCGCGAGGCCGCCACCAAGGCATTCGCCGACGCCACAGCGCCGACCGGCGTGGCCGCCTCCGCCACGGCAGTGCTGGCCGGCAAGACGGTCGAGGCTGCGAAGCAACAGGAGGCACTCGGCGTCTCGGCCGGGGCCAACGCGTTCGCCCTGCGCCAGTTGGGCGTGCAGACCATGCAGGCGGTATCGTCCATCGCCGCCGGGCAGCCGGTGATGATGACGATGATCCAACAGGGTCATCAGGTCGCGGACGTCGCCATGTCCACCGGCACCGGCTTCGGCGTGCTCGGCACCGCCGCCCGCATGGTGGCCGGCGCCTTGCTGTCACCGATCGGCGCCGCCGTGGCGGTGGGCGGTGCTTTCGCCTTGGCCATGGCGCACGCCGCGGCGCTGGAGACTGGGCCGCGACGGCGATCTCGCGACGGCCTCGCTGCAGGGCTACATTGTAACGCTGCAGCACGCCGGCGTCGCCCGCGATGCCGCCGCCGCCATCGTTCAGGGCCTGGCCCGGGTTCCGGCGTTGGGCAATGCGCAGATCCAGCAGGTCGTCGGCCTCACTGCCGATACCACGGTGGCGTTGGGTGGGACCGATCAGGCCGCGGTGGCCAAGCGCCTGGGTGAGATCGCCTCCGGCTCGTATACGGCGTTGAAGTCGCTTGACGATGAGTTGAACCTGCTCACCGCCGACCAGCGCGCCGCCATCCGCGTCATGCTCGAACATGGCGAGCGCACCGAGGCCGTGGCCAAGGCGATGGAGGCCTTGCGGCTCCGCGTGCACGGGCTCGACCAGGACGCGCTGTCACCGGCGGCCAAGGCAGTGCGGGCGCTGGGCAATGAATGGTCCACTTTGATGGACCGCATCGCCCAGTCCGGCCCGATCCAGGCCGCCTTGGTCGTGCTGACCGCGGTCGGTGCTGCCGCCAACAAGCTGCTCGAGGCGGAACCACCTGTCGCGACCATCGATCGCCGTGTCGGCCAGATCGACACCAAACTGGCCGAACGCGACAGCTACGGCGCCCCCGTCGTCACCGGCGACGCCGAGCGCATCCTGCGCCAGCAGCGTGCCGATCTGCTTGCCATGCGCATGCTGGCGGGGGGACAGGTGCAGGGCGGTGCCGCCGCCGCACCCGAGCCGCCCGCGCCACCGGCCGCCGCCATCGGCGCTGCCGAGGCCGAACGGCAGAAGAAGCAGTTGGAGGACATCAACAAGGCGCTGGCGGATCAGCAGCGTATTCTTGCCGCTGGGTTGCCCGATCGGGTTCGGGTCAAGGCCGAGATCGAGGCCGAGGGCTATATCCGCGAGCACGCCCTCACCGGCCTCGCCGCCGAGGAATACCGTCGCAAGGCCGTCACCCTGGCGCTGGCGAGCGAGACCGACGCCCGTGGCCAGGAACTCGCCGGCATCATGCGCGCGGAGACGGCGCAGATGGCCATGGTGCGTGCCGCCGAGGAAGGCCGCGCCGCCATGCTGCGCGCCACCGCCGCAGCCGAGGCGCATGAGCAGGCCGCCACCAAGACCGGCGTATCAGAGACAGCACTCGCCGCCGCCATCCTCAATCGCAACGCGGCGCAGGAGGCGGCCAAGGGGGCGCAGACCGTCGTCGAACTCAACGAGCAGATCGGTGCCACCAAGGCGCTGATTGCCGCCGAGCAATCCGGCGACCGTGCCGCTTATTACGCCAAGATCGACGACAAGGTCCGGCAGGTCACGCTGTCCGCCCGCGCATATCGCGATGCCGCCACCGATCCGGCGGTGAAGGCGGCCATGACCGCCCTCATCGTGCTCATGGGTCAGAAGGTGGAGTTGCAGGAGAAGTTGAACAACGACCTCGACGCCGAACGTGCCCTGCGGGCCGGCCAGGGCCAGTTGGACGATCTGCGCGCCGAGGCCGCCCTCATCGGCCAGTCCGCCGAGCAGCGGGAACGGGAACTGGCGGCGTTGCGGACCATCCGCGGCCTGATCACCTCAGGCAAGGCGCCCGATGCCGAGAGCCTGACCGAGACCCAGCAGGCCCTGGTGGAGCAGTCCAAGCAGATCGCCAGCGCCAACTACGCGCTGAAGCAGCAGCAATCGCTCTATGACGGCATCGCCAATGCGGCGAGCCAGGCCTTCGACCAGGTCGGCAGCGCCATCGCCAATGCCTTCGTCAGCGGCCAGCGCGCGGCGATCAACTGGGGCAACGTAGCCAGCAGCATCATCTCCGCGGTGTTGCAGCAGGTGCTCAAGCTAGCGGTGATCAACCCGGTGCTGAATTCGGTGCTCGGCACCTCCATGCCAGCGGCGTCGCCGTCGGGTCTGTCCGGTGGGGGCGGCAGCATCGGCGGCAGCGGCTTGTTCTCTGGCCTCGGCAGCCTGTTCGGTGGTTCCGGTTCAGCCTCGGGCTTCATGGCCACGCCGCTCTGGGGCGCCGACGTGGCCGGGCCGGTCACCGCCGGTGGCATCACCGCCAGTGGCGCCCCGACCCTGGGGGCGATGTTCGGTGGCGTCGGCGCCGGGTTTGGCGCCGGCATGCTGCTCAACAGCCTGGTCGGCGGCAATCAGCTGGGCGGCACCATCGGCTCCGGGGTGGGCGCAATGGCCGGGGCCGCGATCGGCTCCATCATCCCCGGTATCGGCACTCTGATCGGCGGCCTCATCGGTGGCGCCGCCGGCGGTGGGCTCGGCGGGCCGGGTACCGCGTCAGGGAGGAGCTATATTCGCCGCATCGCCATCTATGGCCGGCAGTTGACCACCGGCCAGGCCAAGGCCCTCGCGTCCACCGGCAGTTCGCTCGATGCCACCGTACTGACCCACGACAGCGGAACCCAGGCCGCAGCAACCAGCGACGCCGCCAACGGCAATGTCGTCCTGCTGCGCTCGTCAGCCGCGACCGGCCGCTACATGCAAGTCGACGCCGCGGCACCCTATGCCGGTGCCATTGATCTCGGACGGCTGGTCGCCGGCCCGTTGTGGCGGGTCAGCCGGGCCATGGCCTATGGCGTGACCGAAGGGCGCCTGATGCTCGACCGTCGCGACCGCAACCTGCTGACCGGCGCCGAGTTCCAGGTACCGGCCCTGGCCAACCCTCGGATCACCCGCTTCACCCTGCCGCTGCTCACCAACGCCGAAATCCGCGCCCAGCACCGGGCCATGGTGACCGCACTAGGCGCCGGCGGCGACGCGCTGTGGATCCCGGACACCGGCTTGGCACTGAACGAGCTCAATGTCCGCTGTCTGTGGGGCGCCATTGCTGCTTTGGGCGACGAGGCCGTGGCGGTGCGCGACCACCCCGCCACCAACAGCCGCAGCTTCCGCATCGTCGAACGCTTCTAGGAGAACCCCATGCCCAACGCCGAGGAAGTTGCACGGCAGATCGCCGTGCACGAGGCCGTTTGCGCCGAACGCTGGAAACAGACCAACACGCGCCTGTCGCGGATCGAGATCGTCCTGGGCGTCATCGTCCTCCTACTGCTCGTGGGAGAGGGGTCGGTAATCGATGTGCTGAAGCGGCTATTGGGATGAGTGTGAACAGACAATCTCGAATTGGATGGCTCAACCCAACACGAAGGTCACCAAGCGAGGTAGGTGACCTTCGTGGGGGACCAGGCGCCTACTCTACTGACGGTTGGGAACGCGCCCTGCATGAATATGCGCTGTCAATTTCTGATGCCATTCAATGTCACGCCACATGCCGTTGAACTGCGGCGCACAGAAATTTGAGGTTCCGCCCAGTCCCAATCGAGCCCAGGGCCATCCTTGTAGTTAACTGTCGCCCAGCACTCCGTGCTCGCCATCGGCTTGCCAGTGCGGGCCGACCAGTCGGCCATAATGTCAATCGCATCCGTCAGCCCGCGCTGCCATTTCGCCGGATCGGCGCGATAGTGGCGCGGTCCTCGGGCAGCAAGGAGTTCGTAGCCGACAGGATCGAAATTCTGCAGAGCGTAGCCGATCTGAGAATCAAAATCGGTCGTGTAGCTCATCCAGATATGGGGCTCGAGAAAGTCGAGAAAGCCGATATCGGCCTTCAGCTTCTCTGGATTGAGGAGGTCGCGCGTAAAGGAATACGTGAGGTCGAGGTCGGGCGCCGACGGGCGCAGCGCCTTGATCGAGCGCTCCATCCATTGCATCGAGGCTGCGCTGTGCCAGTCGCCGACCCTGCTACCCGGCGTATTGGCAAAGAAGGGCGCCCAGGTCGGGATCGGCCACTCGTTGCAAAAATCGACATAGATCAGGGTGTCCGAAAGGCCTGCCTTGTCGATCAGTTCCAGGGTGCGTGCCCAGATGGCGGCATGGTCTTCGGGGGTCTTGATCCGCAGGCGATAGTTCATCGAATCCTGACGGAACCACGTCGACAATCCAACGCCGACCCCGTGACGCCGGCATGCGCGCAGGAAATCCATCAGGGGATCATGAATCCGTACATTCATGGCGTACGGTGCGCCCCAATCGTGCTGCGTCCAGACCGGGATCAAACGATATTCGGCATGCGGGTCGATCGCCAACAGGTGAGGATAGGGATCAATCCGGACGCTATCGTAACCGCGTTCCACGAGCGCGGACAGAGCGGCGTCCCAGTCCTCAAACCCGGCTCCTGGCCAACGCCGCTCCAACCACGAAAAATCCCACATCGTTATGGCGCGTGGCGCCTTGGTCGCGGTCAAACGCATGTCGGTGATCCTTTCTGAAGATGTCAGCCAGCAAATCGATTTGCCGGGAGGCCTTGGATATCGGTTGAGAGCACGACGAGGGCGCCCTCCTGGGGGTTGGCGGCCAGGGCGGCATCCGACAGCCCGAAGCGTGCGGAGGTCACATACAGCGTCCGCAGATCAGAACCGCCGAAGCAACAGGAAGTTGGGTTGGTGACTGGCAGATCGATCCTGGCATCGACCGAGCCGTCAGGGGCGAAGCGGATAAGACATCCCGCGCCGAAGCGGGCGTTCCACAGATACCCTTCGGCATCGAGTGTTGACCCGTCGCAGGCGCCAGCCAGCCCCGCGACATGAAAATCAGCACTGTCCACAATGCCGCCATCCGGATCGAGGCGGTAGGTGCGGATCCGGTTCTCGAGCGTGTCGCCGAAGTACATGAGTCCTCCGTCAGGCGACCAGGCGAGAGTATTCGAAAGGCCAACGCCGTCGAGCATGCGGGTGCAGACCCCACCGGGATCGAAGCGGTAGAGTGCACCGGTGGCCGCGGCGATCGGCTTCGGTTCCGCGGTCGGCGTGAGGTTGTCCTGCATGGTGCCGAACCAAAGACGCCCGGCAGGGTCCACGCCACCCTCGTTGCAGCGGTTGTCCGAGCGATCCGGTTCGACCATATGAAATGTGGTGGTTGCCCCGGTGCTGAGGTCCAGGTGGCACAGCCGGTTGCGCAGCCCGACGATCGCGCCACCTCCGCGTCGCAACGCAAGAAAACATGGGAAGTCGGGCATCGCTTGACTGTCGATGGTGCCATCCGGCCGTAGCGCATGAACGGCACGCCCAGTGATATCGACCCAGCGCAAGATACCGGCGTCCCACACCGGACTTTCGCCAACGCCATTGGCCACATCATGGATCGACAGGATTTGGGTGCGCATGACGGGCCTAGGCAGCGCTGAGGCGGCGGTGACAGTCGGGCATGGCGAACCGCTCCGGCTTGAGCGCCAGACCGAGCCCAGGCACGCGCGAGGGATACACACGGCCTCGTTCGATTTTCGGCAGCGTGTCGACAACTTCGGTGTACCACCCCGTGGTGAAGGCACGGACGGTCTCCTGAATGAGGCCATTAGTCGCATTCAGGGACAGGTGGCACGAAGCGGTCAAAACAACGGGGCCCGTGCAATCGTGTGGTGCAACTGGCTTGTTCCAGGTCTCGGCGAGGGTTGCGATCTTCTTGGCTTCCGACAAGCCTCCGCACCAGGCGAGGTCAAGCATCACAAAATCAAGCGCATCGGCCTCGAGGAACTCCCGGAAAGCACTGCGCGTGGCCAGGGTCTCGCTGCCGCAGACCGGGAGACGGGTGCGTTGGCGTAGGCAAGCCAGATCCTTCGCGCTGGTCATCTTGATCGGATCTTCGATCCAGTACGGGCGCAGGGGCGCAAGCGCGGTCATGATCCGCTCAGCGGTGCCTGGGTCCCACAGCGAATGCAGTTCGCACATGATTTCCATCTTGCCGCCCACCGCGGCGCGGATCTTGCGGAACGGCTCCAGTGCGATCTCAAGGTCGTCGTCCGAAATGAACCGCCCATCCGACGCCTCGGCAGCTGGATCGAATGGCCAGATCTTCATTGCCGTGATGCCCTGGTCGAGCAGCGAGCGCGCCAACTCGTCGGCACGATTGAGGAAGGCGTCGAGGTCTTCATAGGGGCCAGTGTCGGATTTCTGCGGCAATCCCCAGTTATCGCTGCGCTGGCCGTCATTGCTGCGAATATATTTATAGCCGGCGCAGGTGTTGTAGATCCGCACTGAGGGTCGGGCGAGCCCGCCGAGAAGCTGCCAGACCGGGAGTCCGGTCGATTTGCCGAATATGTCCCATAGAGCCAGGTCGATAGCCGACGCCGCGCGCATCTCCACGCCCGTGCCCGTGAACCCGAGATATCCCCGCTGGAGTTGACGGCTGATCCGCTCAATCTCAAGGGGATCGCGGCCGAGCAAGAGCGGCGCTACCGTTTCGTGAATATGCGCCTCGACCGCCTGCGGCCCGAAGAACGTTTCCCCCAGGCCGACGATGCCGGTGTCGGTATGCAGGTGCACCCACAGCAGGTTGCCGAACTCCGACAGCCGCAGTGTCTCGATCGCTTCGATCTTCATTGGTCGGCCTGTGCTCCTGCGCAGTGCATGAATTCATCGAGTTCGGCACCAGCTCGGTTGATGATGTCGAGCATGGCTGCGCCGGCAGCGGCGGCGTCACCGGTTTGAATCGCGAAGAGCAATGCCGTGTGCATCTTCAAACCGATCTTCCAGGTGATCAGCGAATGTTGCTGGAGCTTGAAGGCAAAACTCAGCAACCCCAGCACCGCGTGGCCAAGCGAAACTAGGAATGGGTTGCCGGTAGCAGCGAACAGATGCTTGTGGAAGGCAAGGTCGGCATTGAAATAGTCGGCCGGGTCGTTGATGGCATTTTTCATGCCGGCGACAGCAGCCGCGAGGGCGGCGCGGTCGGCCGGCGTCGCACGCTGCGCAGCCAGGGCAGCCGCGGCTGGCTCGAAGATGCGGCGGAACTCTAGCAGGCGGTCACGCAGGTCCGGAGTAAGCGACCGCGTCTCCAACCACGACATCACGTCAGGGTCGAGCAGGCTCCAGGCCGCGATATTGCGGACCCGGGTGCCAACCTTCTGCCGGCTTTCAACTAGGCCTTTCGAGCCCAGCACCCGCAGAGCCTCTCGCAACACAGTCCGACTGACAGCAAAGCGCTCAAGCATCTCCGCTTCGGGCGGCAACACTTCGCCAACGGCAATCTCACCGTTGACGATGCTGCGGCCGAGCTGCTCGACGATATGCCCGTGCATGCCTCGCAAGCCGCGATCGGCATCGCGCCTCATTGCATCCACCATCCGCCATCAACGACAAGGTTCTGGCCGGTGATGAAGCGCCCGCGGTCAGACGCGAGGAACAGCGCGGCCTGAGCGATGTCCTCGGCACTCCCCCTGAATTTCAAGGCCTGGCGGTCGAGCAGGTAGGCCTCATACTCGGCCAGCTTGGCCGCCCAAACCTCACGTTCAAGCGGGGTGGGAATGGCACCCGGGCTGATCGCATTGACCCGAATGCCTGCCGGACCGAGTTCGCGTGCCATCGCGCGCGTCATGCCCAGCAAGGTCCCCTTCGAGGCAATATAGGGCACCATATCTTCCCACCAGCCGCTCAGCGTCACGCTGCAGATGTTGAGGATGGCGCCACGGCCGCGCCGCTTCATGCCCGGGATCACTGCCTGGACAAGCGCAAAAGCCGCCGTCGCGTTGACCGTCTGTACCCGTGTGAATTCTGCCAGGTCATAGGCTTCGATCGGCTTGAGCGGGTTGATGGCAGCGTTGTTGACCAGGATGTCGAGTTCGTCTGCCTTCTGACCGAGCGCGACGACACAGCCCGCGGGATCGGCGAGATCGGCGACGAGATAATCCGTACCCAGGCGCGCGGCGACTTCGGCAAGACCATCGGCCCGGTTGTCCAGCAGCAGGACGTCAGCGCCATCGGAGATCAACGCCGCCGCCTGCGCCTCGCCAAGACCGCCCGCGCCGCCGGTGATCAGGGCCTTGCGGCCATCCAGCATCCTGGCCATCAGACGATCAACCTCGCGACTTCCTCAATCGACAGGTCGCCACGATTGAGTTCGGCAACCACGGCACCCCGTGCCATGACGATCATGCGGTCGGCGATCGGATATATGTGATGCAGGTTGTGCGAGATAAAGATGCTGCTCACCCCCTGGGTGCGGAGCGCCGAGACATAGTCGAGCACCTTTGTCGTCTCCTTGAGCGAAAGATGATTCGTCGGCTCGTCAAGAATCAGCATTTTCGACCTGAAATGCATGGCCCGTGCGATGGCCACGCCCTGTCGCTCGCCGCCCGACAACTCCTCGACCGGCGTGTCAGCGGAGCGCAGATGCAAATCGACGTCGCGCAGAGCCTGAAGGGCAACGCGGTTCATCATCTTACGGTCGAGCAGTCCGAGCGGGCCTAGCCAGTTGAACCGCATCGGTTCGCGGCCGATGAAGATGTTTCGGGCGATACTCATCTGCGGCGCCATCGCGGTGTACTGATAGATAGTCTCGATGCCCAAGTTCATTGAGTCACGCGGCGATCTGATCCGGGCCGGGGTGCCGTCAATCAGGATACGGCCGGTGTCCGGCCGATGGGCGCCAGAGAGAATCTTGATGAGGGTTGATTTTCCAGCGCCATTGTCACCGAGAAGGCCGACGACCTCGGCGCCGCGACCGAACTCCAGCGTCACATCCTTCAGCGCATGGACACCACCGTACCATTTTTGCAGGTTCTCGCAGCGGAGAAATGGAAGATCGCTCACGCCCGCATCCTTGCGGCGCGGCCGCGAATGACAACGTTCACCACCACGGACAACACCGTGAGCACGCCGATGGCCAGTTGGAACCAGTTGGCGTCGACTCGCGACGTCGTCATGCCGGTATCGATCACCCGCAGCAGGATCGTGCCAAGCAAGGCGCCAAGCACCGAGCCGACGCCGCCCGTCAGGGCCGTCCCGCCAATGACCGCACCAGCGATTGCCTGCAATTCGATGCCGTCTCCGGCGCTGGCCATCGGCGCCTGCATGCGGAAGGTTTGGATCATGCCCGCGAAGCCGGCCAGCAGCGAGCAGGCCGCGAAGCAGGAGAGCTTAACCGCGCGCGTATTGATGCCCATGTCGCGCGCGGCCTGCTGAGCACCCCCGGTCGCATAGATCCAGTTGCCGATTTTGGTGCGATGCAGGATCACCGCGGCGATGGCGCAGATCACCAATAGCCAGATCACCGACACCTGAACCCGGTCGATCCGCGCTACCAGAAAATCAACCGGCATACCCGGCGGGAAAGCCGGCGGCGCAAGATTTGACAAGATCACCGCGAGGCTCCGCGCAATGAAGAGCATGCCCAGCGTGGTGATGAACGACGGTATTGCAAAGTGAAGGGTGATGTAGCCGTTGGCTGCGCCGATCGCCATGCCGACCATCAGTGACAGCGCCATCGCAGCGGCCGGCGGCACGCCAAGATTAACGAGCCAAAGCATCACCATCGGCACCAGTGCGAAGACTGAACCCACCGAGAGATCGAACTCCCCGGCGATGATCAAAATAGTCGTCCCGAGCGCGACCAGACCAAGCTCCGGCATGATGTTGAGAATATTCACTACACTGCGCATCGACAGGAACGCAGGTGCGACGATCGCGAAGCCGACCGTGACCAGGACCAGCAGCACGATGCCGCTGATTTCCGGGAGCAACAGGAGGCGCTTGGTGAGTGCCCGGCGGCGTTGGCCGCCGGGACTTGTCACTGCTCCGCCGGGCGTCGGCTGGTTCATCGCTTACCCTCAGCGGACAACTTCAGAAGCGTGTCGACATCCGCCGGCCCGACGAGAGCCTTGCCGGTATTAACATCCCAGGCCCCGAGTTTGTACTTCGCGCGAAGATAGAGCTGAACGATCGGCAGGTAGCCCTGCAGGAAGGGCTGCTGATCAACTTGCACCTGGATGTAGCCGCGCTTCATCTCATTGAGAGCAGCAGGCACCATGTCAAAGCCGGCCATCAACAGCTTGCCCGGCGGCACATTGTCCTGACGCAGGACGGCAGCGACGCCAGCGTGCCAGTAACCCATGTCGATATACGCCGTTGTCTGCGGATTGCCCTGCAGGTAGGCCGACACGCGACTGCCGGTAATCGCGAGGTCGGTCCCGGAATCAAGGCGCTTGAAGGTGATGTCGCGGCCGGAGTTGCTCGCAGCATATTCCTTGACGAACCGCTCGACGCCCGCGGCTCGCTGCTCGGCCCAGTTTTGCCCCGGAATCGAAACGCCGATCAGAACGTGGATCGGACCCGTCTTCGGAAACTGCGCCGACAGGCCGCGCGCCAACTCGTAGCCAGCCTGCTCGAGGTCCTGCCCGATGTAGGGAAGCACGCCGACCCCGGGCAGTTCCTTCTTGGGGTTCGTATTCGTGACGACGATCGGGATTCCATCTTTAACCGCATCCTGTAGTGCCTGCGTGAAGATGGTGTCACTCGGCAGGGTCATGACGATCCCGTCGGGATGCTGCGCGATCGCGGCGTTAAGCGCGTTCAATTCCTCTGCAAGGTTGCCAGTCTTCTGGAGAAACGTGATCTGGCACTTCACCGCCAGTGCAGCGCACGCCTCGTCCATCCCGTTCTTCACCGTTTGCCAGAACGGTGCACCCGCGGTGCCGTGAGTGATGTACGTGAATTGATAGGGTTGTGCCTGGGCAACCGCTGGAGCGGCCAGCAGGGCAACGGCAAGCAAAGTACGACGCATCGGCGATCCTCCTATGGTGTTTCGCCGGCTTCGTACGACCGGCTGATGGCGCCGATAATTCCAGACCACCAGCTGAGCGTCAATATTAAATCATATTATATGTCTTTCCGACCCCGTGGAATCCCGCCCGGCAATACTCAGCGTTCAAGCTCACTGCCCTCCACGGATCGGCGCTCCAGGGAGTCAGCGACAGATCAGCCTCAGTACACGCCCTACCCGTTTCCCTATTCACGACCCCAGTGCGATGCTTTCGAACGTCCAAGGACCCGGTACCGGACTCGGTCAGAAGTACGCCCTGGCCCATGGGAAGATGCGTGCCAAGCATTCCGTTCCACGCGACGCATCACCCGGCATTATCGCTGAGGAGCGGAAGCTCCCCGGCGCGGTCATCCCCTCCGCGCCCCCAAGAGACAGTTCGTCCCCCGTTCCCTGACCTACACGACCGTCGGCGCCCGTCGGCTGACCACATGGCGGAGTGGATGGCCTCGGACATCTCGTCGCTGGACCTGCTGGCGATCCAGATTGACGGTATCCAAACAAAGGAGGAATTGCTGCTGGTGGCGGCGGTCGGGATCGACGCGCAGGGGAGCAAGCATCCGTTGGCGCGATCGAGGGCGCCACCGAAAGTGCCGCCACCGTGCAGGCGCTGCTCGACAATCTGGTTGGGCGCGGCCTGGACCCGTCGATCTACCGCCTGTTCATCGTCGACGGCGCCAAGGCGCTGACCAAGGCGATCCGGCGGACGTTCGGTGGCCATACGCCGATCCAGCGCTGCCAGGTGCACAAGGCACGCAACATCACCGAGCGCTTGCCCCGGGGCATGCAGGCATCCGTTCGCCGGACGTTGCGTCAGGCCTGGGAGCTGGACGACGCGGACAAAGCGGAGAAGCTCATCAGAAATCTAGCCCGGCGGTTGGAACACGACGCCCCCGGCGAGCGCGACAGCATTCTGGAGGGCCTGGACGAAATCCTCACCGTCAACCGCCTCGGCCTTCCCGCCGAACTGCGGCGCTCGCTGGCTTGCACCAACATCATCGAGAACATGAACGGCACGGTCAGGCGCGTCTGCCGCAACGTGAAGCACTGGCGCGATGCCGCAATGGCCCTGCGCTGGACGGGAGCCGCCATGCTGGAGGCCGCCAAAGGCTTTCGTCGTCTCAAGGCCCATCGCCAACTGCCGATCCTCAAGGTCGCACTGGCCGCTCATGGCGCCAGGCACACCATCGAACCAGTTCTTGAACGGCAGAGCGCCGCAGCCTAACGTCTGCAACCAGCGGCGCTCGATCGGACAATTTCAACAGAGATCGGGACATCCCCTGCTCGAATGCTTGCACCTCCAGCCATTCGGGCGGCTGGTATCAATAGGCTCCCAGGAGCCGGCAGATCACATCGCGGAACCACTGAGCACCGAAGGGTTAAGAACAAATTCTGCCCCCGGGTCGCGCCCCGCGGCGATGGCGAGGATGGAATCGATGCAACGGTTACACATCGCCTGTTCGGCATGGAGGTCCATTCCGGAGGAGTGCGGCGTGAGGATCACGTTGTCGAGCCCGAGCAGGGGCGAGCCAACTGGGGGGGTGCGCTTGTAGACGTCGATCCCGGCGCCGGCGAGACGGCCGTGGCGTAGCGCGTCGGCCAGGGCGTTCTCGTCGATCAGGGCGCCGCGGGCGGTGTTGATGAGGAAGGCGGTGGGCTTCATCAACGCCAGCGCTCGGGCGTTGATCATGTCCTCGGTTTCGGGGATGTGAGGGGCGTGCAGGCTGACGATGTCGCTGCGGCGCAGCAGGTCATCGTAGCCGACCAGCTCGATGCCGGCCTCCTCAGCATAGGCCTGGTTGGGCATCGGGTCGTAACCCAGGATTTTCATGTCGAAGCCGCGGCAACGGCGGACGAAGGCGCGGCCGATGCGGCCGAGGCCGACCACGCCGACGGTGGCGCGCCACAGGCCGGGATGAAACGCGGCGCCCCAACCACCCTCGCGCACCATGCAGTCGCGGCGACGTAGGTCACCGGCGATGGCGGCCATGAGGGCGAAGGCACCGTCGGCGACCGACTCGTGGTTGGCGCCGAAGGCCATGGCGACGGCGACGCCGTGGCTTGTGGCGGCGGCGACGTCGACCTTGTCGAAGCCGACGCCGAAGCGGGCGACCACTTTCAGCGACGGAGCGGCCTGGAAGACCCGCTCGGTGTAGGGCTCGCCGCCGGCAATGGTGGCATAGGCGCCGGGCAGGACCTGGAGCAGCTCCTCCTCCGTGTAGAGCCGGCCGAGGCGGTTATAGTCGAGGGTGAAGCCGGCCTCTTCGAGGCGCTTGAGATAGGGCGCCTCGCGGCTGGCGAGGTGGTTGACGCATAAGACGATCCGGCCGCGGTTGCCCATCGTGCTATCCTGCTCGCTGGAGTTTGGGGATAACCTGCTCGGCCATCAGGCGCATGGAGCGGAGTTCGCGATCGGTGCCGCACCAGTCATGCTGGGCGAGCACGATGGTCTCGAAGGGGCCGACCTCATCGCGCAGGGCCACGAGCTGCTCGGCGACGCTGGCCGGGCTGCCGTGGATCACCAGGTCGGTGAGCACGGATTCGACCGTCATGCTGTCGGCGGGGACGGCGGCGTCACCGCTCATGATTTGCGTCATCTGGGCACGTTTCATGAGGTTCAGCAGATACTTGTAGTAATAGTATACGCCGTGCGCTGGATCGAAGACGTGATCGCGGGCCTCGGCGTCGGTGGGGGCGACGTAGATCGAGCGGCCGACCCGCCAGTCTGCGCCCTGCGCCGGGCGCCCGGCGGCGGCGGCGGATTCGCGGTAGGCGGCCCAGTGATTGGCTAAGGTGCGGCGGGGGATGAAGGGGGCGGACAGCAGGCCCCAGCCGTGTTCCGCCGCGGTGCGCGCGCTGCTCGAGGACGGGCTCATGGCTGACATGACGATCGGAGGGTGGGGTTGTTGGAACGGCTTGGCCATCGGGCCGATGCCGAGCTCGGGGATGACGCTGTTGACAACGCTGATGTCCCAGAAGCGGCCCGGAATGCGGTAGGGTGGGTCGCTGCGCCAGATGTTGAGGATGGTGGCGATGGACTCCTGCATCATCGCGACGCGCTCAGGCCCGTCCTCCACCTTGAACAGCTCGAAGTCGCTGATCAGCCCGCCTGGGCCGATGCCGAACAGCAGCCGGCCGCGGCTCATGTGGTCGAACAGCGCGACGTCGCAGGCGACCTGGGCGGGGTGGTTCTGCGGCAGGTTCATCACCCCGGTGCCGAACATGATCCGCTTGGTCTGCGCGATGGCGCCGGCCATGAAGATCAGCGGCGATGAGATCGGCTCGCTGGAACAGGCATAGTGCTGGCCGACCCAGACCTCGTCGAAACCGACCCTGTCGGCATGCACCACGGTCCGCATGTCCTCGTCGAGCGCCTCCGTGAGGTCCCGCCCGACCGGGTGCATGGGCATCATGAATAACCCGAGCTTCATGGCTGAGCCTTCCGGAGCGCCTGGATATCGGCGCCTTGGTCTCGACGGTGGCGCAAATCCTTGACCCTGACAATATGGTATTATAATGATGCAGATGAACCGCGCGCAGTGGACGCGGGCCCAACAATAAGCATCCGGCCATCGGCCGCGACAGGGGAAGGATCGATTCGATGCCCAGGATTCTGGCATTTCTGGCGGCCGTGGCGATGTCCGCCCTGGCCCTGTCCTCCGGTGCCGCGGCCCAGACGATCGACGACATCATCAAGCGTGGCAAGATCGTCATCGCCGTGGACGTCAACAACCCGCCCTACGGCTTTCTCGATGGCAACCAGAAGGAGGACGGCTTCGACGTCCGGGTCGCCAAGCTGCTCGCCGCCAAGCTCGGGGTGACGCCGGAATTCGTCCACACCACCGGACCCAACCGGATTCCCTTCCTGCTCAGCAATCGCGTCGACGTCATCGTCTCCCAGCTGTCCATCACCACCGAGCGCGCCAAGCAGGTGATGTATTCCACCCCCTACGCGCCGACCTGGCTGACCGTCATCGCCCCCAAGGCGCGCAAGCTCGAAGGCCCTGCCGACCTCGCCGGTTTGCGCATCTCCGTCCCGCGAGGCAGCCCGCAAGACATTATCCTGACGCGCACCGTGCCCAGCAGCACCACCATCATGCGCTTCGACGACGACACCTCCGCCCAGCAGGCACTGGTCACCGGGCAGTCCGACGCCATGGGCGCCGGCGCCTTGGTGCCGCAGGTGCTCAACCGCATGAAGCCAGGCCAGGACTACGAAAACAAATACAAGCTGCAGACATTCTATTTCGGCATCGGCGTGCGCAAGGGCGCCGACGACCTGCTGCGCTGGATCAACATCTTCGTCTTCACCGCCCGCGAGGAAGGCGCCCTCGAGCAGATCCACCGCGAGGCCCTCGGCCTGCCGATGGGGCCGCTGCCGACCTTCTGATCACAGCAGCGCCGAGCCCTGGAAGCCACGGCCGAGACGCCGTTCCAGGCGCTGGCTGTACCGCGACAGCGGCCAGCAGACCGCGAAATACAGGCCGGCGACCGCGCCATAGACGGCCAGCGGCTGGAAGGTCGCGTTGTTGATCATCTGCCCCGCCCGCACCAACTCGGTCAGCCCGATGATCGCCGTCAGCGACGTGCCCTTGATTACCTGCACCAGGAACCCCACCGTCGGCGGCGTGGCGATGCGGGCGGCCTGCGGCAGGATGACGCGATACAGCGTCACCGCCCAAGGCAGCGCCAGAGACCGCGCCGCCTCCCACTGGCCATGCGGTATGGCCTCGATGCAGCCGCGCCAGATGTCGCCGAGGAAGGCGCCGGTGTAGAGGGTGAAGGCGACGATCGCCGCCGGCCAGGGATCGATCCGCCATCCCATCAGGTTGGCACCGAAGAACACCAGGAACAGCTGCATCAGCAGCGGCGTGCCCTGCAGGAACTGGATGTAGCCCGCGGTGGCCCAGCGCAGCGCGAAATGGCCCGACAGCCGCCCGACCGCGACGACGAGGCCGAGCGGGACGCCGAACAGGCAGGCAAGTACCGACAGCAGCACCGTCCAGCGCAGTGCCGCCAGGATGAATAGGAAATCGTTGGTGTTGATGTCGCGGATCATCGCGCCCCTGCCGCCGCGGCCCGACCGAACACGACATGGTAGATGCCCGTCAGCAAGCCGCGGAAGGCGAAGGCGATCGCCAGATACATGAGCGTCACCACCGCATAGATCTCGAAGGCGCGGAAGGTGACGGACTGCAGCAGGTTGGCCACCGACGTCAACTCGTCTGCCGAGATCGCCGAGACCACCGAGGAGCCCAGCATGGCCATGGTGAACTGGGCCGCCAGCGGTGGATAGACGATCTTCAGTGCCGGCATGAGCACGATCAGGCGGAACACCTGCGCCGGCCGCAGGCCGAGGGACAGCGCCGCCTCGATCTGCCCACGTGGAATCGCCTCGATGCCCGCCCGCAGGATCTCCGTGGCGTAGGCTCCGAGATTGACCACCATCGTCAGCAGCGCCGCCTGGTTCGGCGACAACCGCACGCCCAGCGCAGGCAGGCCGAAGAAGAAGAAGAACAGTTGCAGCAGGAACGGAGTATTGCGGATCATCTCGATGTAGCCGTCGACGACGGGGCGCAGCCACCTCCCGCCCTGCGCCGTCTTCACCCAGGCCCCCAGCATCGCCACCAGCAGACCCAGCACGATCGCCGCGGCCGACAGTTGCACGGTCAGCGCCGCGCCACGCAGCAGTTCCCGCCACGCGTCGAACACCACGCCGAACTGGAAGACATAGCCGCCCATGGCCCGGTTCTAGCAGGCCGCGCCCGACACGCGCCAGGGGGCCATTGCGCCCGTGCCAACCGGCACTGGCCACCCTCTCCGAGGTTTCTGAAACTACCCCGTTGCATTGTCCTCACGGCCTGCCATGCCAGCCTGGGCACGCGGGCGCGGGCCTGGTCGGCGACCTCGCGCCATTGCTTCCTGGCGGCGGCGGCATCGTCCTGGGCGAAGGCGGTGCCGACCCAGGCCGAGACGATGCGGCGCTGCGTCTTGCCGGCATAGACCAAGGCATTGCGCATGAAATGAGCGCGTCAGCGCTGCCATGTTGCGTAGGAATGTCGTATCCGACCCCTTCTCCACAAGCGCGAAGGGTAATCTTGACATCGCCCATCGTGGTGGTCCTCGGTTAGAGTTGCGTGTCGCAACCCAACCCTACCCACCACCATCACGATGAACACTGACTGCCTACACCACCACAGGGGCACGACCATCTCGGGTCAGACGACACGCCCTAAATTCAGATTGTAGCGCCCGGGTAACCGGCCGGATACATGCAGTTCCCTGCCCGGCATCGCGCCAAGATCCACTCGGCCGACCTGCGCTGGTGTGCGCAGTTGTCGGCGGCTAAAAGCGGGTCGCCGGACGATGTTCGGCTCGGCGACGCCGCAAGCTGCGGAACGGCGGCTGGTCAAGCAAAGGGATTCATTGTGATGAGCAACACTGTCGCGGCAGTCATACCCAGGCAGGCCGCATTCTCCGTACTTGTGGCACTCAGCGTCACACATCTGCTCAACGACATGATCCAGTCGCTGATTCCCGCCATCTACCCAATCATCAAGGCGGCCTACCACCTCGATTATGGGCAGATCGGGCTGATCACCCTCGCCTTCCAGATGTCCGCCTCGCTGCTCCAACCAGCCGTCGGCTTCTACACCGACAAGCACCCCATGCCCTACTCAATGATCGTCGGGATGGGCTGCACGCTGGTCGGCTTGATCGGGCTGGCTTTTGCCAGCAGCTACGGGTTGCTGCTGATCGCCGCTGCCGGGGTCGGGCTCGGTTCGTCGATCTTCCATCCCGAAGCGACGCGCATGGCACGCAATGCGTCTGGCGGACGTCAAGGCCTGGCACAGGGCATCTTCCAGGTTGGCGGCCAAACCGGCGGGGCCTTGGGGCCGCTGCTGGCAGCCTTCATCATCGTTCCGCTGGGGCAGCGCAGCCTCGGCTGGTTCTCAATCGCGGCGCTGCTGGCGATGATGCTGATGGTATGGATCGCCGCACGTGCTGCCGATATCACACCCCTTCGCAAGGCCCCCGCCGCGGCGGACGCAACGTCAGCAAGGGCCGCACGTCCGGCGGCCAATGTCGTCATCCCCTTCATCATACTGATCGTGTTGCTTTTCTCGAAGAATGCCTACTCGGCCAGTTTCACCTCGTTCTATACCTTCTTCCTCATCGGTAAGTTCGATGTGTCCGTCCAAACATCGCAGCTTATGCTGTTCCTGTTCCTGGCATCCTCTGCAGTCGGCGCCCTCGGCGGCGGTATCTTGGGCGATCGGATCGGCCGCACCCGCATCCTGTGGTTCTCGATCCTTGGCGCCCTGCCGTTCACCCTCATCCTGCCGTTCGCCGACCTGTTCTGGACCGGCGTGCTTACCATCGTGATCAACCTGATCATGGCCAGCTCATTCGCCGCGATCATGCTCTATGCCATGGAGTTGTTACCCGGACGGGTTGGCCTGGTGGGTGGGTTCTTCTACGGCCTGACGTTTGGGCTTGGTGGAATTGCGGCAGCCCTGCTTGGCGGGCTGGCCGACCAGTATGGGATCGAGACAATGTATCGCATCTGCGCGTTCCTGCCGGCCATTGGCCTGCTCGCTTGGTTCCTGCCACGTCTGCGCCAAGCGTAGAGCGTATTGCCGGGTACGAAACCGGTCGCCAGGCAGGGCAAATTACAGACGTAATCGTTAAAAAATATACCGACTCAAGGTTTCGACATCGCATACGTGTTGATATGATCTAAGGTCCTCGGGCGCGACCCAGCCCGCATCGATATTCGCGCCCGAGCCGCTACACCTGCAAGGTCACTCGCCGTCGATCGAGAGCCGTGGAGTCCGTCAACAAGGTCCACCCCAGAGGTTCGGAATGGCCGGCTGGATGATGCTCCCATCGTAGCGGAGCGCCGAGCCGCGATCGAATGCAATATGCAACGGTCCGTCCAGATGGACGATCTTGGCCTGCTGTGCAACGACCAGCGCCGGTGCAACCCCAAGCGAGGTACCGATCATGCTCCCGACCATGATCTGCAAGCCGCGCCGCGTGGCTTCCTCCGCCAGCGCGAGCGCCTCGGTCAGCCCGCCGACCTTGTCCAGTTTTATATTGACGGCCGCATACTTTCCAGCGAGCCGGTCCAAATCGGCGCGCGATCGACAGGATTCGTCGGCGCAAACCAGGATCGGATATTCCAACCGCGTCAGCGCATCATCGGCATCAGCCGGCAGCGGCTGCTCCACCAGTTCGACTCTCAGATCGAGCAATGCCGGCATGAACTCGTCAAGCTGGGTTTCACTCCAACTCTCATTGGCATCAATAACGATCCGAGACGCCGGCGCCATGTCCCGTACTGCTCGCACCCGTTCGATATCGCCGACGCCATACAGTTCCAGCCTCATGATCGGCCGGGCGGCATTTGCGGCAGCCTGCTCAGCCATTTTCTCCGGCGTGTCGAATGCAAGCGTGAATGCCGTCGTGATCGGCTTCACGGCACCGAGTCCCGCCAGTTCCGGGACGCTTCGATAGAGGCGGTTCGCATCCAGGTGCCAGAAAGCGCAATCGAGCGCATTCCGCGCCGCGCCCGGTGGGAGCGCATGTTGCAGCGTGTCCCGGTTGAGGCCCGAGGAAATGGGACCTTTCATTGCGGCGAGTGCAGCCATGACGCTTTCGGCACATTCGCCGTTACGCCCGATCGGGATACATTCGCCGCGGCCGGTTACGTCGCCGTCGGAGATTTCAGCGATGATGACGTCGGTCGTGGTCGAGACACCCTGCGCTGTCCTCAAGGGCCGCGCGAGCGCCCACGCGCGGTGGGAGATTGTCAGTCTCTGGGGACGTGGCGCCATATCTGTTGCAACTCCTTCGGCCGTTGTCAGCGTGGTGCGATCTCATCGCACTCACCGGCAACATATGTCCGCAATCTGCTGTTGACGGGAGATTCGCCAACTTTAGATATGCGGCAACGTTCGCGCCAGTGTGTGCATACGCACAGCAGCTGCCGTGGGAACATGCTGGCCACAACAGTGCTGGCATCACGGCGAGAGGCACCCTAACTTCGCCGCGGCGCCGTCCGCTCGGGTGGCCCATGAAATTGTGACGCCGCAGCGGACGAGCGAAATGAGGAGACGGGCTTGGAAACCTTCGACTATGTCATCGTTGGTGCCGGCTCCGCTGGCAGTATCGTGGCGAACAGATTGAGCGAGGATCCCAACGTCACCGTCGCCGTCCTGGAGGCAGGTGGTTATGATTGGAACCCCTTCATCCACATCCCCGCCGGCTTCATGAAGACCTTCTACGACGCCCGGGTGAACTGGAAATACGAGATGGAGGAAGGCCCCTGGACCGGCGGGCGGCGTATCTATGCCCCGCGCGGCAAGACGCTCGGTGGATCCAGCTCGATCAATGGCCATGTCTACAACCGCGGCCAGCGCCTCGACTTCGACACCTGGGCGCAATTCGGCAACCGTGGCTGGGGATACTCCGATGTCCTGCCCTACTTCCAGCGGACCGAACGGCGGATCGGGCCGGGTGACGAAGCCTACCGAGGACGCGAAGGCCCTGTACGGGTTACCGATCTCGAATGGCGCGATCCGCTCTGCGACGCCTTCATTGAGGGCTGCATACAGGCCGGTATTCCGCGAAACCCAGACTACAACGGCGAGAAGCAGGAAGGCGTATCCTATGTTCAGCGGACGACCTTCAACGGCCGGCGCGTGAGCACCGCGGGGGCCTATCTCCGCCCCGCCATGAAGCGGCCGAATCTGCGCGTGATCACACAGGCGCATGCTTCGAGCATCATTCTTGATGGCAAGACGGCGGTCGGCATCCGCTACCGGCACGGCGGCAGCAACGGCGCCGACAAGGAAGTACGCGCCGCCCGCGAAGTCATTTTATCCGGCGGGACCTACAACTCCCCGCAACTGCTGCAGCTCTCGGGCATCGGCCCCGCGGATTTGCTGCAATCACTTGGTATCGAAGTCCGTCATGTCCTGCCTGGCGTCGGTGAGAATCTGCGGGATCACTATGCGCCGCGCCTGGTCGCACGGGTGAAGAACATCGAGACAATCAATGAGAAGTCGCGCGGCCCTCGCCTTGCCTGGGAAATCCTGAAATGGGTGGCGACCCGAAAGGGCATCCTGTCGCTCAACCCGACGCTGGTCTACTGCTTCTGGCATTCGGGCGAAAGTGCGGAGGGCTCGGACATCCAGATGACGTTCACGCCGGCGAGCTACAACGACGGCGTGCAGGGTGAGCTCGAGCGTGAGCCCGGAATGACGGTGGCAGCTTGGCAGCAGCGGCCGGAAAGCACTGGATACGTTCGTATCCGATCGGGCAATCCGTTCGAGCAGCCGATCATCCAGCCCAACTATCTGGCTGCCGAGCATGACCGCCGGGTTCTTCTGGCGGCCATGAAGCTGGCGCGCAAGCTACTCGCCTCCGATCCGCTGATGCCCTACTACGCGCGCGAGGATGTCCCGGGCTCTCATGTGCAGTCCGACGACGAACTCCTGGCTGTCGCGAAGCAGCGCGGCACAACAACGTTCCACCCGATGGGGACTTGCAAGATGGGGCCGGCAACGAACCCCCAGGCCGTTGTCGACGACCAGCTGCGTGTACACGGCATCGATCGACTGCGGGTGATCGATGCCTCGATCATGCCGACGATGCTTTCAGCGAACCTGAATGCCGCAACGATGATGATAGGCGAAAAGGGGGCGGATCTTGTGCGAGGGCGAGGCGATGCAACCCGCCGCGCCCGCCGTTACTGAGGCCACCCCGGCCTTCGTCGGCATAGGTGCGGGCGATATTCAAGGCGGTTCGGGGTGTGGCGACCGGCAGGACAGCGGGCTGATTTTGCATGACAGCGGGTGCAGCGATAGCGCGCTCGCAGTTCCTGAAGATAACCTTCAATCTTGCAGATATCGCACTCGTCATCGCCCCACTGCATCAGATGTTGAGGCATCCACAAATGCTGGACGCCTCGGTCCCGCTCGTGTGGCGGCGCCATACTGGTCGTCGAGGCGAGCCGTAGCAGGGAGATCGACAGCCGGATCAGCCGCCCCAACGTCGCACGGACTGGACGCGTGCGCCAGGCTTCGGCGGCATCTCCGGAGGCCCGGCAAAGCACTGCGCCAGCGCCATCCATTCCCGGGCCGCTTCACCTTCCACCCGCAGCTGGGTGTCGGCGACATTCCGGGTTTGCGTTACCACCTGGCAGAACTGGATGACTCCGCCCACCACGAACCCACCTTCGCCGATCCAGACCCAGGGTTCTCCAAACGGCGTCTCCAGCCGCACCTCGGGCTGCGGCCCCGGCGGCTCCTGCGTCCGGTTCTTGAACGTCCAACCAAATGTGCGAACGCCGATTTCGGCGATGTTGCGCAGCCGTGGTGAGGCAGCAGGCCGCTCCATGCCAAGCAGGTCATAGATCGCCTGTCCATGCGACCAGGTTTCCATCTGCCGGGCGGTGGCAAACATGCGCAGCCCCATCCCGGGTCCAGCCCAGGGCATCCGCGTCTCGGGCGCAAGCAACGACAACCGCTCGCACAGAACCAGCGCAGTGCGCCGCCACAGTTCCAGCAATTGAAGCCCCTGTGGATTGCCCAGCCGCACGCGGGTCGCCTCCACGTTGGTCATTCCGCGATCACGCATCGCCTGCATGTCGGCGCGAAAGGCTGCGAAGGCCTCGACGCCATCGGCCGAAGCCATTGCCATCAGATCGCTATGGTGCAGGTGCTGCACCACGTCCTCTGGCGTCCAATCCTTGAACCCGGTCGCCGCTGTCCAAGCATTCGCCGGCATGGTCATGAGGCACGAGGCAAGCTCCTCGACCTCGTCGCTGAAATCCTTGATCTGCTGGGTCATGACACTTACCTCTACCATGCGCGAACGGACAACATGAGGGCCGGCACGACATTCCGGCCCCATTCAAGCAAGCCTACCACAGGCCTTGCAGCGGAATCGATGCCGGCCCGTACTCTTTGCGACTTGTACCTCCGTCGCTCACACGCGACGGCCCCGTTGCCCCGGCTCTGGATAGATGGCTATCGTACCTTCGTCGCGGTCACGACGGCCTTACATCCGGGGAAACCCGGCGACCTTCAGAAGGGATACGTAGAATGCGCCTGCACGGAAAGGTGGCGATTGTCACTGGTGGTGCCCATGGGATGGGTGAGGCCGAGGTGCGATTGTTCGCGCGCGAGGGGGCGAAGGTCGTGGTGGCCGATATCCTGCCCGAACTCGGCGCGGCGGTGGTAGCCGATATCTGCACCACCGGCGGAACGGCAATGTTCCAAAAGATCGACGTTTCGCAGGCCCTGATCGCCGCGACGCTGGCGGCATACGGCCGGATCGACGTGCTGGTGAATAATGCGGGTATCTCCGGCAGCGCAGTCGGTGACCCCGACAGCATCGAAGGCTGGAACCGACTGATCGCGGTCAACCAGACCTCGGTGTTCCTGGGCACCAAGCTGGCGGCGGCTGAGATGATGAAAACCGGTGGAGGGTCGATCATCAACATCTCGTCGATCAACGGCTTTGTCGGCAGCGATGGTGGGCATCCCGGTTACCACGCATCCAAGGGAGCGGTACGGATCTATTCCAAGGCCGCCGCGGTGCGCTATGGGCCGCACGGGGTGCGGGTGAATTCCGTGCAGCCGGGGTATTTGCCGCCGATGCTGAATGGCACCAATGGCAATACTCGAGCGCTTGCGGTTGCGCAGACACCGATGCGGCGGATTGGTGTGCCGATCGATGTCGCTTATGGGGTCTTGTATCTGGCGTCCGATGAGGCGTCGTTTGTCACCGGGTCTGAGTTGGTGATCGATGGGGGGTGGCTGGCCCAGTAGGGGGTCGGGCGCGCCACTGGCGGCGCGTGCAGAGGCGTACGCTGACGTACCGATGCGACATTCGGGTAGCGCTGACCATTTTGATTTGCCACCAAAGAGAGGGGTCGCGCCCGTCAACGTGGTGGAAATTTGGGTGTCTTTTGTAGTGGCCATGGATCATGCGGCCATGGTGGCAATCTGTTTTGGCGCGGCGTGGATGGTGGGTGCCATGATTTCTGCCATCGGTTCGGTCTGCATGTAGCGGTGCTGGAGCTGCCATTCGTCGTTGGCCTCGAGCAGCACGGCGCCAATCAGGCGGATGATGGAGCCCTCGTTGGGGAAGATGCCGACCACATCGGCGCGTCGCTTGCACGCCGCGCTCATATCGGACTCGGTCTTCTGGCCGCGAACGACCCGGCGCACTATGGCTCGCGACCCCACTGTTCCATCCTGCAGGACGTTGAGTGTCCGCCCACCGCCAGGGAGTATCGCGCAGCTACATCCGCAAGCAGTACGAAGCCACGACCGGCTCCTGTTCCGCCTTCGTGCTGAATAGCCGGTTGGTGCCTGATCGGCCGAAACTTCGCCTGGATCGCCTTCGAGGTCGGGTTCGGCGATGGGTCGCATTTCAACCGACCTTCAGGCGCGTGTCTCGGGCTATGGTTAAAGATATTTTTCTCTTAATGAGGAAAAATAAGTTGGAAATGTGCTCCGTCAGTCCTATATACGGAACCATGAAAGTCGCGACCCTCCCAATTGGCCTGGAGGCCCTTGCACCCGAGATGGTGCGGGGGGCGATGCGGATGCTTGCCTGGTTGCTCCACCTGCTTGCCGGACGCGAGGCTGGTGATGCCGCGTGGGCGTCTGTCCCCTTCGCGGCCAAGGCGTGTACGCGGCGGCGCACCACCGCAGCGGCGGATGTGGTCTCGGATGATGAAGACTCGGAGTTTGTCTTCGTGATGGTCGCTGCCCCCTGGTCGCTGCGCTTCAGCCGGTTCCGCCTTGCGGCCCCGCGGCCGGTCTATGGGCGCGCCCCATGGCTGTGGCGCTGCTCGCGCCCGCCAGATGCCCTCGCTTTGGGCGGCCATATGGCGGCGCGGACGTGCGTTATATTAGTTACGATATCAAAATATTATCGGATTTCCGGGAAAATTCACACCTTGAACTGGAAACCGTCGATGATGAAATCCTGCCCGGTGATGAAGTTGGGCTCGACGGTGGCGAGGAAGGCGACCAGGCCCGCGACATCCTTGGGGGTGCCGAGGCGGCCGAGGGCGATGCCGGTCATCAGTTCCGGGCCGCGCGCCTTGGTGAGGGAGTTGCCGAGCTCGGTCTCGATCACGCCGGGGCAGACGCAGTTGATGGCGATGTCGGGGCCGAGTTCCTTCGCCAAAGCGCGGGTGAGGCCGATGATGCCGGCCTTGGCGGCGGCGTAGGAGAATTTCGACACCGCCGCGGTGACGCCGCCGGAATGGGCGTTGAGGGAGGACATCGAGACGATGCGGCCGCCGCCGCCGGCGCGCATCACGGGGACGGTGGGCTGGATGAAGTTGAAGCAGGATTTGAGGTTCACATCGATGGTGCGATCGAATTCCTCCTCGGTGATGTCCAGGATGCCCTTGGGGTTGCCGCGGCCGGCATTGTTCACCAGCACGTCGATGCGCCCGAAATCGGCGGCGATTTGCTGCACCACCGTGCGGGCGCGGGCGTGATCGGCGACATCGGCTTCATAGAAGCGGGCGACGCGGCCCATGGCGGTGAGTTCGCCGATGGTGCGTTCGGCTTCGGCGGGGAGCAGGTCGACGATGGCGATATCGAGGCCCTTCTCCGCCAGGGCATGGGCGCAGCCGCGGCCGATGCCCCGGGCGCCGCCGGTGACGATGGCGACTTTCTGGGGGGCAACTTTATTCATGGCAGTTTCTCCAGATGATGGCAGGCGACGATGCGGCCGTCGGGCATGACCCGGTCCGGCGGGTCGGTCGCCGCGCAGGCGGCGTCGGCGAAGGGGCAGCGGGTGCGGAAGCGGCAGCCGGAGGGGATGGCGCCGGGGCTTGGGGGCTCACCTTCGAGGGCGAATGTGTCGACGATGCGCCGGCCGCCGATGATCGGGACTGCGGAGAGGAGGGAGCGGGTGTAGGGGTGGGCGGGGGCGGCGAAGACGCGCTCGGTGTCACCGATTTCGACCACGCGGCCGAGATACATCACCGCAATGCGCTGGCTGAACAGGCGGACCACCGAGAGGTCGTGGCTGATGAACATGTAGGTGAGATCGAAGGCGGCGCGGAGTTCGAGCAGAAGGTTCAGCACGACGGCCTGGACGGAGACGTCGAGCCCCGAGGTTGGTTCGTCCAGGATCACCAGGCTGGGGCGCAGCATGAGGATGCGCGCCAGGCCGACGCGGCGTTGCTGGCCGCCGCTGATTTCGTGGGGGTAGAGATCGAGATGGCGCTCGGGCAGGTTCACCGCGGCCAACGTCTCGCGCACCCGGGCGCGGCGGTCAGCCTGGGACATGCCGGTGTGGACGATCAGCGGCTCCTCCAGCGAGGTGCCGATTTTCCAGCGTGGATCGAGCGAGGCGCCCGGGTCCTGGTAGCAGTATTGCAGATTGCGCCGGAGGGCACGGCCGGCGGAGGGCGAGAGGCCGGCGATCTCGTTGCCCTCGAAGCGGACATGGCCGGAGCTGGGCTGGTGGATGCCGGCGATAGTCTTGCCCAGCGTGGACTTGCCGCAGCCGGATTCGCCGACCACGCCGAGGATTTCGCCCTTGGTGATAGCCAGCGAGACGCCGTCGAGCGCCCGCAGCCAGCCGGTGCGCTTTCCCCAGACGTTGCGGATGGGGAAATGCCGGTTGAGCTCGACAATGTCGAGAAGGGCGTTCATGCGGCGGGCCAGAGATGCGGATGATGGCAGCGCACGTGATGGCCCGGCGCCGGTTCGGCGGTCTCGTTATGGCTGGCCCGGCAGATCTCGCTGGCGCGGGGGCAGCGGGGGTGGAAACGGCAGCCGGGCGGCGGGGTGAAGGGGCTCGGCACGTCGCCGGGGATGCCCTTCAGCGCCGAGCCCTGGGTGGGCAAGCTCGCCAGCAGCATCGCGGTATAGGGGTGGCGGGGGCGGCTGAAGAAGTCGGCGACCTCGGCGGTTTCGGCCTCCTGGCCGGCATACATCACGGTGATGCGGTCGCAGATTTCCCAGGCGGTGCCGAGATCATGGGTGGTGAACAGCACCGAGGCGCCGCGCTCGGTGGCGAGTTCGCGCAGCAGCTTGAGGATCTGCGCCTGGATGGTGACGTCAAGCGCCGTGGTGGGTTCGTCGGCGATGACGAGGCGGGGTTCCGGCAGCAGGGCCATGGCGATCATCACCCGCTGGCGCTGGCCGCCGGAGAGTTCGTGGGGATATTTGCGGAGAAGGCGCTCGGCATCCGGCAGTTGCACCGCTTTCAGCGCCGCGATAATTCGGGCGGCATCATTGCGCCGGCGTTCGCGCTTGTAGCCGCGTTCGCCGGCAGCGCGCTCGGGGGATTTCCAACGCATCAACTCCGCCATCTGGTCACCGACGGTGAACAGCGGGCTGAAGGAGCCGAAAGGGTCCTGCGGGATGAAGGTGATGTCCCGCCCGCGGATGGCTTGCGTGTCGGCGCCGAGCAGGTTGGTGGTGCCGAAGGTGATGGCTCCGCTGTCGATGCCCGCGCTTTCGGGCAGCACGCCGAGGATAGCGCGAGCAAGGGTGGTTTTGCCGCAGCCGCTTTCGCCGACCAGGCCCATGATTTCGCCCGGCCGCATGGCGAAGCTGACATGGTCAAGCACGCGGGCGATGCCGTTTTCGGTGGCGAAGCCGACGGTGAGGTCGCGGACGGAGAGGAGGTCAGGAGCCACGGCGGATCCTGGGGTCGATCGCGTCGCGCAGCCCGTCGCCGAGGAGGTTGAAGCCCATGACGACGAGGAGAATGGCGATACCCGGCGCGGTGGCATACCACCAGGCCTGGGGCAGGAATTCGCGGCTTTCGGCGATCATCCGGCCCCATTCCGGGGTCGGCGGCGGGGCGCCGAGGCCGAGGAAGCCGAGCGACGCGGCGGCGAGGATGGTGGCGCCCATGCCGATGGTGGTGCGCACGATGATCGACGAGGCGATGGAGGGCAGCACGTGAAGCACCATCACCCGCAGCGGCGAGGCGCCCATGGCGATGGCGGCCTCGATGAACACCTCGTTCCGGAGCGAGCGGGTCTCGGCGTAGACGATGCGTGCCCAGAACGGCCAATAGGTGGCGGAGAGGGCGAGGATGACGTTCTGGATCGCCGGCCCCAGGGTCTGCGCAATCGCAATCGCCAGCACGATTTGGGGAACGGCAAGGAACACGTCGGAGACGCGCATCAGGAGGTCGCTGTACCAGCGGTCGAAATACCCGGCCACCAGCCCCATCGGCACGCCGATCAGCACGGCGACGGCGGTGGCGCTGATGGAGATCAGGATGGTCAGCCTCGCGCCGAACAGCAGGCGGGAATAGAGGTCCGCCCCCATGCGGTCGGTGCCGAGCCAGAACACCTCGCCGGGCGGCTTGAGGCGAAAGGCGGGGTCGAACCCGGTGACGTGGCCGGGGAAGTTGGACAAGGGGGTGGCGAAGATGGCGGCGAGCACCAGAAGCGAAACGATCACCATGCCGGTGACCAAAGCGCGGTCGCGGGCGAGGCGGCGGAGCGTCTTCATCGGCTACGCGGGTCCAGCACGGCCTGGGCTATATCGACCAGGAGGTTCATGCCGATGAAGACCGCGCCGGTGAACAAGGTGAACCCCATGATGGCGTTGTAGTCGGATTGCAGGATGGAGTTGTAGGCATAGGTGCCGAGGCCCGGCCAGGAGAACACCGTTTCCACCACCACCGCGCCGGCGAGCAGGTTGCCGAACACCAGGCCGATCTGGGTGAGGGTGCCGATAAGGGCGGCGCGCAAAATGTATTTCCAGATCACCACCCGCCGGGGCAGCCCCATGGCGGCCTGGTAGAACACGAAATTGCTGTTCATCACGTTCAGCACCCCGGCGCGGGTGAAGCGCACGATGGTCGCCATGGCGGGGATGGCGAGCGTGATCATCGGCAAAAAAAGGTAGCGCAAGGAGGTCGCAAGCGTTGCGAAATCGCCGCGGATGAGGGCGTCCACGGTGTAGAACCCGGTGATCGGGTCCGGCCCCCAGCCATCGATGCGGCCCTGCACCGGGGTGAGGTTCCACTGCATCGAGAACAGCAGTTGCAGCAGGATCGCGAGCCAGAACGCCGCCATCGCGAGTCCCGCGATGGTGACGAGGCGGACGGCGTGATCAAGCCAGGTGTTGCGGTAGAGTGCCGAGACCACCCCGAGCGGGAGGCCGACCAGCACGGCCAGCGTGATGGCGAACAGCGCGAGTTCGAACGTCGCCGGAAGCCGTTCGACCAGATCGCTCGCCACTTGCCGCTGGGTGTAGAGGCTCTGGCCCATGTTGCCGCCGACGACGTCAGTAACGTAGCGGACGAATTGCTCGGGCAGCGGTTTGTCGAGCCCATATTTGCGCCGGAGCGCTTCGACCTGCTCGACCGGCGCGTTCTCCCCGGCCAATACCCGCGCGGGGTCGGCCGGGATGATATGCGAGACCGAGAAGACGATCAGTGTCAGGCCAAGCAAAGTCGGCGGCATCCAGAGGAACCGCCGCAATGCCAACGCGAGCAGGCGCATCGACGATCAGGTGTTCATTTCGATCCACCGGAGGTCCTGGGTATCCCCGATCGGGCAGAAGCGGACCGATTTCACCGATTTGGCGTAGGGGCCGTAGAACTTGGTGTTGTTGACGAACAGCCCCACCGCATCCTCGACCAGGATGCGCGAGACCTCCTCGTAGAGCGGCCGGCGCTTCTCCTGGTCGGTGATGACGAGGGCCTGGTCGGTCAGTTCGTCGACGCGTGGATTCTTGTAGAAGGAGGCATTGCCCGATTTGAAGTTCCGCGAATTGAACAGGAATCCGGTCCAGTTATGCGGATCGGCGAAATAGGCGCTGCGCCACAGCGGGATCAGGTCATGCGCGCGCTCGGGGTCGTCGAGTTTGGGGGCGATGGTGGTGTAGGGCTCGGCGACCACCTTGATGTCGAGCCCCGCCTTGGCGGCGCCGGCCTGCAGCATCTGGGCGGCCTGCTCGGATTGCGGATAGCCGGCCATGGCGCCGATCTGGATGGTGCGCAGCTTCTCCTTCACCTGGGAGAGATACCACTTCGCCTTGTCGATATCGTAGCTGTAGCCCTTGAGGTCCTTCGGCGCGCCCCACATCGGGTTGGGGATGATGCCGGGATTGCGGACGACGGTGCCGCCCAGGATGTTGTTGTTGAAGCCCTCGTAGTCGAACATGCAGGAGATGGCGCGCCGGAGATTGACGTCGTTCATCGGCGCCTTGGCGTGGTTCATGATGAAATAGAAGGTGCGGATGCTCTCCGCCTCCTTGAACCAGACGTTGCCGCTCTCCTTCATCCGCTGCACCTGCTCGGCCGGCATATAGCCGTCGGTGGTGGTGAACTCGCCCTTGATCATGCCGAGCACGCGGGTGGCGGTTTCCATCGAGACGCGGAAATCGGCGTCATCCACCGCGCCCTTGCCGAAGGGCATGAAGTGGCCCTCGAAGCGCTCGGCCTGGAAGCCGATCGCCGGGTCAAACCGGCGCAGGCGATAGCCGCCGGAGCCGGCCTCGTTGCGGGTGAGCCACTCGGCACCCCAATCGCCGTTCTTCTCCTGGGCCTTCACCACCTTGGAATTGACCACCCACAGCTCAGACAACACGGCCTGGAACACCGCGAAGGGCTTGTTGAGGGTGAAGCGCACCGTCCGCGGGTCGACCGCCTTGGTGGTGCCGGGCTTCACCACGTCGGCGAACAGGCCGTAGGCGCCCTTCTTGATGCCGAGGATGCGCTCCATGGAATAGACCACGTCATCCGCGGTGAGCGGGCTGCCGTCGTGGAACTTCACGCCGGGTCGGAGCGTGAAGGTGTAGACGAGCCCGTCGGCGGAGATATCCACCTTCTCGGCCAGCCACATCTCGAGCTTCGGGGGATTATCCACCCAGCGCACCAGGGCGTCATACATGTTCAGCCGGATGGCGATGCGGCCGATATCGAACACCTGGTGCGGATCGAGGATGTCGTACGGGTTGTTGTTGGCGGTGATGTAGCGGGTGCGCCCGGCCGCCTCGGCGGAGGCGCCGAACAGCGAAAGGGCGGTACCGCCGGCGAGAACGCCGCGACGGCCAAAGGATCCGAACGACTGGCTCATGATGCAACCCCCGATGCTGG
>JAPLOH010000064.1:0-41547 GCA_026400845.1 Alphaproteobacteria bacterium | reverse complement strand
GGCCATCCCTCCCCCCGCTTGTCCATCGGGCAGCGGCGTGAAACCCTATGGCACTTAGCGGAGGATAGAGAATGCCCGATCCAGTCACCCCCGGCCCTGTCAAAATCGACATCGCCACCCCCGGACTTCAACAGCCGGCGGAGATCGTGATGGACCGTAACGGCATCCCGCATATCCGCGCCGCCACACGGCACGACGTGTTCTTCGCCCAGGGCTTCGCCGCCGCGCGCGAGCGGCTGTGGCAACTCGATCTCTGGCGCAAGCGCGGCCTCGGGCGGCTCGCGGCCGATTTCGGGCCGGGTTTTCTGGCGCAGGTTCCTGTATCGCGGTGATATGGCGGCGGAGTGGGCCGGATACGCCATCCCCGATGCGCGGGAGATCACCGAGGCCTTCGCCGCCGGCATCAACGCCTGGATCGATCGCTGCGCCGCGCAGCCTGCCCTGCTCGCCCCGGAATTCGCCGCCATGGGCACAATGCCCGAGCGCTGGACGGCGGAGGACGCGGTGCGAATCCGCAGCCACGGGCTGGTGCGCAACGTGCTCTCCGAGGTCGCCCGCGCCCAGGTGCTGGCCAAGGGCGATCTCGCCGTCGATCTCGCCCGCCGCTCCATCGAGCCGCCATGGGAGACCGAGATCCCCGAGGGCGTCGATTGGGCCGCGATTCCGCCCAAGGTGCTGGACGTCTTCAAGCTCGCCACCGCCCGGCTCGATTTCAGCCATGCCCGCATGATGGCCACGCTCGATAATGCGTGGAACTGGACCCGGGTGGATGATCTCGGCGACGTCTATCTTCAGGGCTCCAACAACTGGGCCGTCGCCGCCTCGCGCACCGAGACCGGGCGGCCGATCCTCGCCAGCGATCCGCACCGTGCCCATGCCCTGCCCTCGCTGCGCTGGCTGGTGCACCTCACCGGGCCCGGGATCGACGTGATCGGCGCCGGCGAGCCCGCGGTGCCCGGCGTCTCGCTCGGCCATAACGACCATTGCGCCTTCAGCCTCACCATCTTCCCGATGGACCAGGAGGACCTCTACGTCTACGCGACCGACCCGGAGAACCCCGATCGCTACCGCTACGGCGAGGGCTGGGAGGAGATGCGGGTGGTGACCGAGACCATCGCGGTGCGCGGCCAGCCGGACCAGACCGTCACGCTGAAATTCACCCGCCACGGCCCGGTGGTCTACGAGGATGCCGAGCGCAATCTCGCCTATGCCGTGCGTTCCGTGTGGTTCGAGCCGGGGGCCTCGGCGTATCTCACCAGCCTCGGCTACATGCAGGCCGGCTCGCTCGCGGAATATGAAAAATCCCTGGAGGGCTGGGCGACCCCCTCGGTCAACCACGTCTATGCCGACGTCGCCGGCAATATCGCCTGGTATGCCGCCGGGCGCACGCCGATCCGGCCGAACTGGGACGGGCTGCTGCCGGTGCCCGGCGACGGGCGCTACGAGTGGCAGGGCTTCCACCCCTTCGGCGACCTGCCGCGCGAGGTGAACCCGGCCAAGGGCTATTTCGCCACCGCGAACGAGATGAACCTGCCGGACAACTACCCCTACCGCGAGCGCAAGCTCGGCTTCGAATGGGCCGAGCGCTCGCGCACCAGCCGCATCCACGAGGTGCTGGACGCCCAACCCGCCCACACCCTGGCCGATTCCATGGCGCTGCAAACCGATGACGTCTCCATCCCCGGCCGCCGCCTGAAAGCGCTGCTGGCGCCGCTCTCCGGCGAGGCGGACATCAAGACCGGGCTCGACCTGCTGGCGGAGTGGGACGAGCACCTCGGCCGCGACAGCGCAGCCGCCGCGCTGTTCGAGGTGTGGTGGACCAAGTGCCTCAAGCCCGCGGTGCTCGACAAGCTGTGCCCCGATCCCGATCTGCGGCCGCTGATGGTGCCGGGCGACCTGGACACCATACTCACCGCGCTGGAAACCGCCGACCCGCGCCTCGGCGATCGCGATGCCATGCTGCTGGAGACGTTGCGCGCCGCGGTGGTGGACATGCGGGCCCGCCAGGGCGAGCACACGGCGTGGTGGAGCTGGGGCAAGCTGCACCACGGCTATTTCGAACACCCGCTCGCCGATTTGATGACCGATTTCAAGAGCGTCGGCCCGCTGCCCAAAGGCGGCTCCGGCTCGACGCCGATGAACGCCTCCTATCGCGGCTCCGATTTCCGCGTCACCGCCGGGGCCTCGTTCCGCATGGTGTGCGATGTCGGCAATTGGGATGCATCGATGTGCATCAACGCCCCCGGCCAATCCGGCGATCCGCGCTCGTCCCACTACGACGACCTCGCGCCGAAATGGGCGGCGGGGGAATACGTGCCGCTGCCCTTTTCGAAGGCGGCGGTCGATGAGGCGGCGGAGTTGGTGATACGGCTGCTGCCGGGATGAGGCGGCTTCTTGTCGCGGCGTTGGTGCTGATGGGGGCCCAGGTGCAGGCTGAAACACGCGTGGTCGCCGGGGTGTCGGCGCCGGTCGAGATCGTCACCGATACCAACGGCATCCCGCACATCACGGCGGCGAGCATCGAGGACGCGTTCTTCGGCCAAGGCTATGCGGCGGCAACGGCGCGGCTGTGGCAGATGGATATCGGCCGCCAGCGCACGCTCGGTCAGCTCGCCGCCAGCCTCGGCAGCGCCTTCGTGCCCTATGACAAGGCGGCGCGCACCCTTCTGTTCCGCGGCGATCTCGCGGCGGAGTGGGGGCGCTACGATCCCCGCGTGAAGGGCATCGCCCAGGCCTGGGTGCGCGGCATCAATGCCCGCATCGCCGAGGTGCTGGCCGCTCCCGCGCTGCTCCCGCCGGAGTTCCGCGCGCTCGACATGCTGCCCGAGCCCTGGGAGGCGGAGGATCTACTGCGCATGCGCTTGACCGGCCCCAATGTGCGGGGCGAGTTGCGTCGCGCCCGGCTCGCCTGTCGCGGTCTGCTCGGCGCCGATGCGCTGATGCAAAAGCTGGAGCCGGACTGGACGCCCTCCGTGCCGGAGGGGCTCGACCCGTGCCGCCTGCCGGCCGATGCGTTGGCGCTCTACGAGCTGTTCACCGCCCCCCTGCCCTTCGGCCGCGCCGTGCGCCATGCCGGACTTGACGATATCGACGCCCGCAACGGCAGCAACGCGTGGGTGATCGCGCCCGCCATGAGCACCACCGGGCGGGCGATCCTGGCCAATGATCCGCATCTCGCCTTCAGCGTGCCCGGCCCCCGCTTCATCACCCATCTGCGGGCCCCCGGGCTCGATGCCATCGGTGCCGGGCCGGCGAGCCGGCCGGGATTCCAGTTCGGCCACAATGACCGCATCGCCTTCGGCCGCACCGATTTCCAGATCGACCAGCAGGATTTGTTCCTCCTCACCCTGAACGACACCGCCACCGAATACCGCACGGCGGCGGGCTGGCAGGCGATCACCCGGATCCGCGAAAGCATCGCGGTACGCGGCGGCGAGGCCGTGCCGATCGAGATCGGCCTCACGCCGGACGGGCCGATCATCCATGAGCGGCCGGGCCAGGCGATCGCGCTGCGCTCGGTATTCCTCGATCCCGGCGGCGCGGTGGCGCTGGAATACGTGCCGGTGATCATGGCGCGGGATTGGGGCGCCTACCGCAAGGCGCTCGATACCGCGGTGTGGGGCAGCAACTACATGTATGCCGATGTCGACGGAAATATCGGCTGGCAGGCCGCCGGGCGGGTGCCGATCCGGCCGCGCCATGACGGGCTGCTGCCGGTGCCGGCGGAGGGGGGATATCAATGGACCGGCATCCTCCCGGTCGCCGACATGCCCGGCGAATTCAACCCGCCGCGCGGTTGGATCGCCAGCGCCAACCAGATGCCTTTCCCTGCGAACTACCCCCATGCCATCAGGAAAATCAGCTTCGAGTGGATCGCCGATGACCGCTACCGCCGCATCGCCGAAGTGCTGGGCGGCCAGACCCGCCACGGCCTCGCCGATAGCGACGCGCTGCAAATGGACGAACTTTCCGGCCGGGCGATCCGGCTGCTGCCGCTGCTCGACGGACTGGCCGCGCCGGGCATTGAGGCCGAAATCGCCATGCTGCGCGGCTGGAATCGGGTGATGTCCGCCGACAGCCCGGCCGCAGCACTGTTCGCCTTCTGGTGGGCCTCGCTGCAAGCGCCGGTCCGACAGACGCTCGTACCGGAGGCGGTGCGGGACCTGATCACTGCGCTGCATCCCCATGTGATGATGGACGCCTTGCTGGCACCTGACGCCCGCTTCGGTGCCGAACCAGCCGCCGCGCGGGACGCACTGGTGCTGACCGCCCTGCGCAGCGCGTTGGCCGCCCTTCATGTCGCCCGCGGGGCGGACCCGCGCTCGTGGGCCTGGGGCACGATCCATGCGCTCGACCTGCGCCACCCGCTGGCCACCCAGCTCCCGGCCCTGCCCTCGCCCAATGTCTCCGGCCCCGTCTCCGGCGGCGATGGCGCCACAGTCAACGCCCGCTGGTGGCTCAGCATCGCCCGCCCCAACGTCTCGGGCGGCGCGCTGTTCCGTGCCGTGCTCGATGTCGGCAACTGGGATGCCTCGCGAGCCATCAACGCCCCCGGCCAGTCCGGCATTCCCGGCGATCCGCACTACGCCGACCTCGCCGCCAAATGGAGCGCCGGCGAGACCTTACCGCTCGCCTATGGCACGGCGGCGATCGAGGCAGTGGCCGAGACGCGGCTCCGGCTGGTGCCAACGCAATAGCGTGACGCCAACCCATGAGTTGTTATAATAGCTGCATTAGGGAGAACCGGCCGAAATGACGACCATCCGAGACTTCACCATCACCCGCTTCGCCTTCAAGCGGGACCGCGTGATCGGCGATTCGCAGGTCGGCTTCGATGTCTGCAACGTCGCCGTGCTGGAACTGCACGATGAGAATGGGCGCACCGGCACCGGGTGGCTGCTCAACCTGTTCTACCCCCTGCCCAATCTCGGTGAACTGCAGCGGTGCTTCCGCACCGAGGCCTTCGCCGGGCTCCTGGGCCAGCATCCCGCCGCCCTCATCCACCGCATCGGCCGCCCGCGCGGCGGCAACCAGCGGCCGCTGTCGCACGGTTTCGGCGAGGCGATCGACCAGGCGCTGTGGGATCTCGCGGCCCAGCAGGCAGGGCTGCCGCTTTATCGCTTCCTCGGCGGCAGCAACCCCAAGGTGCGGGCCTATGCCTCAGGCCTCGATTTTCATTTGTCCGATGCCCACTACGTCGCGTTTTTCGCCCAGGCCAAGGCGATGGGCTTCGAGGCCTTCAAGATCAAGATCGGTCACCCCGACTTGGCCTGGGACCTCAATCGCCTGCGCCTGCTGAAGGAGGCGGTTGGCCCCAATCCGATCATCATGGTGGACGCCAACGAGGCCTGGACGCCGAAGGAAGCCATCCGCGCCCTCCACGCCTATCACGATGCCGGCCACGAGATCCTCTGGATCGAGGACCCCTGCCTGCGCGATGATTTCGATGGGCTGCGCCAGGTCTCGGAAGCCCTGCCCTTCACCCATATCAACACCGGCGAATATCTCGACCTCAGCGGCAAGCGCCGCCTGATCGAGGCGCGCGCGGTGGACTACATGAACGTCCACGGCAAAATGTCCGACGTGATGCGCGCGTGCTGGCTGGCGGCCGAATACGGGGTGAAGGTGACCCTCGGGAACACCTTCCTCGAAGTCGGCGTCCATATCGCCGCCGCGCTGCCCGAGGCGGAGTGGATCGAGTATTCCTTCCAGAACTACAACCACCTTGCTGCGACGCCGATCCGCTTTGAAAATGGATACGCCATCGCGCCGGATGTGCCTGGCCATGGCCTCGGCCTCTCCGAGGAGGCGCGCCGCAACCACGCCGTCGCCACCGTCGCCGAGGGGCTGCGCCCTGCCGGGCCGCCGCCGGCACCGATCACGCTGAGCTGAATCACTACAAACAGGGAGACGACACCATGAACGACCTCTCACGCCGCACATTGCTGGGCAGCCTCGCCGCCGCCGCTGCCGCCGGGCTGCACGAAGCCGAGGCCGCCGGCTCCGGCAAGGTGGTCTACTGGCATCATTTCACCAGCCAGGAGGAGTTCACCGGCCTCAAGCGGGTGATGGAGCTGTTCGCCAAGAAATACCCGGCGATCGCGCTCCAGCAGGAGAACATCCCCAACCCCGAATACATGGCCAAATTCACCGCCGCCGTGGTCGCCAACACCAGGCCGGACGTCACAATGGTCGCCGCCGAGCGTCTGCCGGACATGCTGGCGATGAATGGCCTCGTCGACCTCACCAGCCGGGTCAATGCCTGGTCCAACAAGGCCAACTATCCCGATGACCGCTGGAAGGGCAGCACCCAGGGTGGCAAGATCTATGGCGTGCCCGCCTTCACCTTCGTCGACTGGACGTACTACCGGAAGGACTGGTTCGAGGAAGCCGGCATCAGCGGCCCGCCCAAGAATCTCGAAGAATTCGTCACCATCGCCAAGAAGCTGACCGACCCCAGCAAGAACCGCTACGGCTTCGGTATGCGCGCTGGCCCCGGCGGCGCGTCCTACCTCATCGACCTCATGGAGGCTTTTGGTTCCAAGTTCGTGGTCGACGGCAAGAACGCGATGGACAAGGCCAAGGTGCTGGCCGCGGTGAAGTGGTTCTCCGAACTCCACACCGTCCACAAGGTTGTCCCCCCCTCCGTCACCAATGACGGGTTCCGCCAGATCATGGAGGGCTTCAAGACCGGCCAGACCGCGATGACCTGGCACCACACCGGCTCGCTGACCGAGATGGTGCGCTTCTTCAAGCCAGGCCAGTTCGGCACCGCCGCCAAGCCGGCCGGCCCGGCTGCCCGTGTCGCCCGCCTCGCCTATCTCTTCAACGGCATCATGAAGGCCGACAACGTCGATGCCGCGTGGGATTGGATCAGCTTCTGGGGCGAGACCGATCCCTCGATCGCCTTCCTGGAAGAGACCGGCTACTTCCCCGCCTCCACCATCATCGCCAAGGACGCGCGGATCACCGGCAATCCGCTCTACCAGGCCGCCGCCGAGACCATCGGCTTCGGCTCGCTGCCGCCCGCCTTCGTCGGCATGGCCGGGTGGAGCCAGAACGTGGTGCTGCCAGAGTTCCAGAAGATCCTGGTGGGGCAGAGCACGCCGGAGAAGGCGACTGACGCGATGCTCAAGGGGCTCGACGCGGCGTTGAACTGAGGGGGGAAGCACTTCTTTTTGTGAACAAAAAGAAGCAAAAAAACTTTTTGTCACTTCGTTGCCGTTGGCTTGGCTACTCGGGATGGTTGGGAGCGGCACGAGGCAAAGTGATGAAAGTTTTTTGCTCCTTTTTTTCAAAAAAGGAGAACTTCCTTCCACTTGCCTTTCACCAAAGGAACCGAACGATGCGCATCACCGATATCAAGGGCTATCTCGTCGAGGACCCCTGGGTCGGTGATACGTTCCGCTGGCGGGCGGGCCTCCCCGGCTCCGGGGATGGCACGCCCAAAGGAAAGGTACCGAAATCCGCCATCCTGCGCATCGAAACCGACGAGGGCATCACCGGCGCGGTGAAAACCGGGCGTGGCGAGGCGGTGTGCTCGCTGATCGAGCGGCGGCTGAAGGAGCTCATCGGCCTCGATCCGCTGATGAGCGAGTTCCTGTGGCACCGCATCTGGGAGCTGGACCGGCTGGAGGAAATGCAGCTCCACGCGCTCGGGCTGGTGGACCTGGCGATCTGGGACCTCAAGTCCAAGAAAGCCAACATGCCGCTCTACCAGATGTTGGGCGGCCACAACCCCGTGGTGCCGGTCTACGCCTCGACCGTCACGTGGGACACGATGGGCGAGTATGAGCGCCACATCAAGGAATGCATCGACGTCGGCTTCACCGCCTTCAAGCTGCACGCCTGGGGTGACGCCAAGGAAGACGCCAAGCTCTGCCGCAACCTGCGCAAATGGACCGGCCCCGACGCGGTACTGATGTTCGACGGCTCGGCGGGGTGGGACTACGTGACCTCGCTGTGGTTCGGCCGCCGGCTTGAGGAGGAAGGCTTCTACTGGTACGAGGAGCCGATGCGCGAGTTCGAGCTCGGCTCCTACCGCAAGCTGTGCGACGCGCTGGATATCCCCGTGCTCGCCGCCGAGACCTCCGATGGCGCGCATTGGAACGCCGCCTCCTGGGTGCAGGCCGGCGCGCTCGACATGCTGCGCACCAACCCGACCATGAAGGGCGGCATGACCGGGGCGCTCAAAATCGCCCATCTCGCGGAATGCCACGGCATGAAGGCGCAGGTGCACGGCATGGGCATGCCGCAAGCCCAGCTCTGCGCCGCCATCCCCAATAACGACTACTACGAGGAGTTGGTGATCTCCTCCCAGCAGATCGGCAATCTCCGCCACGGCTCGCATGGGGTGAAGATCGAGAACGGCGCCTTCACCATCCCCGACGCCCCTGGCCTCGGCTTCGCGCCGGATTGGGCCTGGGTGGAGAAAACCGCGCTGGCGATCGTCTGAATGAAGCGCCGCCTCGCCGCCATTTCGGACACCAGAGCCTTCCCCTGGCTGCTGCTGCTGCCCGCCGTGGCGCTGGTTTTCGCCGTCATCATCTACCCGACCATCGCCGGCATCGACCTTTCGTTCCGCCAGATGCGGCTGAACCGGATGGACCTCGGCCAGGGCTATGTCGGCCTGCGCCACTATATCGCGCTGCTCGATGACCCGATTTTCTGGATATCGCTGCAAAACACCGCCGTATGGGTGATTGGCACCGTCATCCTGGAACTGATGTTCGGCCTCGTCATCGCGGTCGCGCTGGACTACGAATTGCCGGGCTTCCGTGCCATGTCGGTGGTGATCCTGCTGCCGTGGTTTCTCCCCCTCGTCGTTGCGGGGAATCTCTGGGCGCTGATGCTCGACAGCCGGCTCGGCATCATCAACGCGGCCTTGCAGGGGCTCGGCGTGATCGGCGGTTTCAAGGCCTGGTTCGCCGACCCCAACTGGGCGCTCCCCGCTGCCATCATGGTGGAAACCTGGCACGGCTTCCCGTTCTTCGGTCTGTTGCTGCTGGCCGGGCTGAAGGGCATTCCGCAAGAGCTCTACGAAGCCGCCGCGGTGGATGGCGCGCGTTTCTGGCACCGCTTCGTCCACATCCAACTCCCCGGCCTCAGAGTGATCATCGTCGCCACCGTCGTGCTGCGGGCGATCAGCCTGATGAACTCGCCGGAACTGCTGCTGATCCTCACCGGCGGTGGGCCGGGCCGCTCCACCCAGGTGCTGTCGCTGTATGCGTTCCAGAAAGCCTATCGCGAATTCAACTTCGGCTATGCCGGCGCGCTCAGCGTGGTGATGTTCCTCGTGCTGATGATCTTCTCCTGGATCTACGTCCGCTACTCCAACGCGCTGAAGGCGGACTGACCATGCGCCGCAGCCCGCTCGAACGGATCGTCAACTACCTCATCGCCGCCGGCTTCACCTTTTTCGCCGCCTTTCCCGTGCTGTGGGCATTCAATATCTCGCTGAAATTCGAGAACGACATCCTGCGTCACCATTTCACCATCTGGGCGACCCCGGCCACGCTCAGCAACTACATCGCGATCTGGACGCAATCCAACCTGCCGGCCCTGATGTGGAACAGCGCGGTGACCACGCTGTTCACCGTGGTGATCTGCGTCTTCACCGGCACGCTGGCCTCCTACAGCCTCTCGCGTCTGCAATTCCGCGGCCGGCAGAACGTATTGCTGTTCTTCCTCGTACTGCGGATGTTTCCGGTCGTGCTGATGATCATTCCGCTGTTCATCATCATGCGCCAGGCCAACCTGCTCGATACCCGCGTCGGCCTCGCGCTCGCCTACACCGCCTTCCTGCTGCCAATTTTCATATGGATGATGAAGGGGTTCTTCGACGCCATCCCACTCGAACTGGAAGAAGCGGCCCGTATCGACGGCTGCACCCGCTGGGGCGCAATGTGGCGCATCGTGCTGCCGCTGGTGAGGGGCGGCCTGTGGGCCTGCGCGGTATTCATCGGCATCGCCGCCTGGAACGAGTATCTGTTCGCGCTCATGCTGACGACTTCCTCGGGCAGCCGCACCTGGCCGGTCGGCCTGCAATTGATGGTCGGCGAATTCCAGCTGCCCTGGGGCGCACTGACGGCGGGCGGCATCCTCTCTATCCTGCCGGTGCTGGCCTTGTTCGCCATCGTGCAGCGCTCCATGGTGCGCGGATTGGCGCAAGGGGCGGTGAAGGGATGAGCGGGCTCGGGATGAACATGCCGAAGCGGCATGAGGTGGTGAAGGTGGTGTCCGGTGCCGCCGAACTGGTGCTCGCCCCCGGCTTCGGCGGCGGCGTGGTCTCCTGGACGCGCGACGGCGAGCCGATGTTTCGGCTGCCGCTGCCCAACGCCATGCAGGCCGACAGCCCGCGGGACCTCGCGAGCTACCCGCTCTTCCCCTACTCCAACCGCGTCGCCGGCCGCCGCTTCACCCATGCCGGGCAGAGCTACGACCTGCCGGACCTCATGAACGGCTGGGCCATCCACGGCGCCGGCTGGCGCCTGCCCTGGACGGCGCAGGAGGAGGGCGACGCCGTCACCCTCAGCCTCGACTATGCGGGCGGCGAACTATGGCCCTTCGCCTTCCACGCCGAGCAGATCTTCCGCCTGAGCGAAAACGCGTTGGAGATCACCTGCGTGGTGGAGAACCGCCACGACGCCCCCGCCCCGCTCGCCTTCGGCCAGCACCCCTTCTTCCCCCGCAGCCCCCAGGCCACGCTGCAATTCGCCGCCACCGGCCTGCAACGCAACGGGCCGGACATGCTGCCGATCGACCACACGCCCGTCCCTCCCGAGCGCGATCATGCGTCGCCGCGCCCCATCGGCCAACACTTCATCGACAATTGCTTCACCGGCTGGACCGGAACCGCCCGCATCGCCTACCCCGACCGCGGCTACGCGCTCGACGTCACGGCGGACCCGATTTTCGCCAACCTCATCGTCTATATCCCCGACGGCAAGGACTTCTTCGCCATCGAGCCAGTGACCAACATCACCGACGGGTTGAACCGGATGGACGGCACGCCGCCTCCGGGCGTGTTCGTGCTTCCCCCGGGCGGACAGCGGCGCGGCACGATGCGGTTCGCAATAGCCCCCTCAGAACAGCGGACAGGCTAGAGAGATGCAGCATCGCTATGTCGGCGACATCGGCGACTTCGTGAAATTCGCAATCCTGCGAGCATTGTTCCCAGAGCACCGTCTTGGCATCGCATGGTGGCTCTATCCCGACGAGAACCACAACGAGGACGGGCGACATATCGATTATCTTAACAAGGGGATGGAGTGGCGACATCGAGATCCCGGCCTTTTCGACTCATTGCGCAGCATAGTCGACCAAGGCGTGCGCAATATATCAGAGTTGGAGCGCTCATCAATCATCCCTGGAGCCGTGTTCGCCAACGAACCAATACCGATCCCGGCCAGCAACGCGGATAGAGCGCGCGCACGCCGTGCATGGTTCAGCCGTGCGGTCGGTGCATTGAGCGATTGCGATGCTGTGTTCGCCGATCCCGACAACGGATTGGAGCCCGATCGGTATAGTCCGTCGACGACTAAGGCCGGCAAGAGCATCGAGCTTTCGGAGGTTAGACGCCTCGCCGCCAACGGCCGCTGCGCTGTCGTGTATCATCACCAGACGCGTCGGAAGGGGGGACACCTCGAAGAGATTGAGTATTGGTGTAAGCGATTGCGTGATTTGGGATTCGCTCGCGTAGATGCGTTGAGAGCGAGCCCTTATTCGCCCCGGGCGTTCTTCATCATTAACGCGACCGACGATATTCGATCGCGTGCACGCGAACTTCATTCGCGATGGCAAGGAAAACTGACCTGGCATTTGGATGGTGCCTCATCGGCCGAATGATTGAGGTTTCCAAATTGATTCCCTTTACCTGCTCCGGCGTAGTCACCAATCTCGGATATCACATTGGCGCCAGCGGAGTAGCAATGGAACCCGCCGCAAATGTGATCGAGCGTTTCCATCCATGACCCTCACCCGCCTCCCCACCAGCTTCGAACTCCACCTCGCCGGCCGCCTGATCCTTCGCCACACCGCCGATGCTCCCGCCTTCTTCGCCGGTCTCGGCGAGGGGCGGATGGATATGCATCACGGGAACTTCGACATCTCCGACCGCCTAAGCGAGCGGGCGCCGTTGGAACACGTGGCCATCGAGGGTAGCCGGATCACCCTGCGCCGCTACGCCGGCGACCGCCCCGCCCTCGTGTTCGACCTGATCGAGACCGAACACGGGCTCGATCTCGTGCTGGCCGAAGCCGATCCCCGCTGGAACCGCTTCTGGTTCCGCCTGCATGCCGAGCCGGACGAGCATGTCTGGGGCGGCGGCGAGCAGATGTCTTACTTCGACCTACGCGGGCGCAACTTCCCAATCTGGACCAGCGAACCCGGCGTCGGGCGCGACAAGAGCACATACATCACCTGGCAATCCGACGTCACCGGCAAGGCCGGCGGCGACTACTGGACCACCAATTACCCACAGCCGAGCTTCCTCACCTCCCGCCGCCTCGCCGTGCACCTGGAGAGCACCGCCTATAGCGTGCTGGATTTCCGCGACCCCGGCTTCCATGAAATCGAAGTCTGGGCCGCCCCCTCCCGCCTGGAATTCCTCGCCGCTGACAGCTTCATCGATCTGGTCGGCCACGTCTCCACCCTCTTCGGCCGCCCGCCGGAATTGCCGGACTGGCTCTACAACGGCGCGGTGATCGGGCTGAAGGCCGGCGCCGAGAGCTTCGTCCGCCTTGAAAAATACCTCGAAGCCGGCGCCGCCGTCTCCGCCCTGTGGTGCGAGGACTGGGCCGGCATCCGCCAAACCAGCTTCGGCCGCCGCTTGTTCTGGGACTGGCAGTGGAACCCCGCCCGCTACCCCGACCTCCCCGCCCGCATCGCCGAACTCCGCGATCGCGGCATCCGCTTCCTCGCCTATTGCAGCCCCTATCTCTGCGATGACGGCGCGTTGTTCCCCGAGGCCGAAGCGCTCGGCCTGTTCGCGCGCAATGCCGATGGCGAAACCTACCGCGTCCAATTCGGCGAATTCCGGGCGGGCGTGATGGACTTCACCCTGCCGGAAGCCCGCACATGGTGGATCGAGCGCATCCTGCGCGGCAACATGATGGGCATCGGCATCGCCGGCTGGATGGCTGATTTCGGCGAATATCTGCCGATCGACGCTGTGCTCGCCTATGGCGACGCCGCGTTGATGCACAACGCCTGGCCAACCATCTGGGCCGAGGTCAACGCCGCCGCCATCGCCGGCGCCGAGGAGCCTAAGCTGTTCTGGATGCGCGCGGGCTTTACCGGCGTGCAGGGCCACTCGACCATGCTGTGGGCCGGCGACCAGTCCGTTGATTTCTCCCGGCATGACGGGCTGCAAACCGTGATTTGCGGCGCGCTTTCGGCGGGGCTGCTGGGCAACCCGTACCACCATAGCGACGTCGGCGGATATACCTCCCTGTTCGGCAATATCCGCACCGCCGAGTTGATCATGCGCTGGTCGGAAATGTCCGCCTTCACCGCGATGATGCGCACCCACGAGGGCAACCGGCCGGACGACAACCTCCAGGTCGATCAGGACCCCGAGGTGCTCGCCCATTTCGCCCGCTTCACCCGCATCTGGCGGGCGCTCTCCCCCTATCTGCGCACCCTCTCCGCCGAAGCCGCCGCCACTGGCCTGCCGCTGCAACGCCCGCTGTTCCTGCACCACGAGGCGGACCGCGCCACCTACGCCATTCAGGACCACTACCTCCTCGGCCGCGATCTCCTCGTCGCCCCGGTCCACGCTGGGGGCGCCACGGAATGGCGGGTCTACCTCCCCACCGGCGCCGTTTGGCATCATCTGTGGACCGGCACACCGCATGTCGGCGGAAGCCACGTCACCATCCCCGCCCCGATCGGCCAGCCGCCCGTCTTCTACCGCACCGGCTCGCCCTTCACCGCCCTGTTCCAATCGCTCCCGAGGATCTGACCATGCCCATCAACCCCGCCGACTCCCCTGTCCTCGGCACGCTTTATGGCTCGGACGCCGCGCGCGCGATTTTCGATGAACGCACCTGGTTCCAGAACATGCTGGATGTCGAGGCCGCGCTCGCCCGCGTGCAGGCGCGGCTTGGCATCATCCCAGCCGACGCCGCCGATGCCATCACCGCCGCGGCGCGCTACGAAAACCTCGATACCGCCGAACTCGCCGCCTCCGTGCGCAATGTCGGCTACCCCGTGGTCGGCGTGGTGAAGGGGCTGTCGCGCGCCGCCGGTGCCGCGGGAGCCTGGACCCATTGGGGCGCCACCACCCAGGACATCATGGACAGCGCGACGGTGCTGCAGGTGAAAGCCGGCCTTACCCTCATCGCCGCCGAACTCGATGCCGTCATCGCCGGCCTCGCCCGCAACGCGGCTGAGCACCGCAATACCGTGATGGCCGGGCGCACCCATCTGCAGCACGCATTGCCCATCACCTTCGGCCTGAAATGCGCGACCTGGCTGATGCCGCTGCTCGCCCATCGCGACCGTCTGGCCCAGCCCCGCCCCCGCGTCGAGGTTGTACAGCTCGGCGGCGCCGCCGGCACGCTCGCCTCACTCGGCGACCAGGGCCTGCCGACCATGCTCGGCCTCGCCGCCGAACTCGGGCTCGGCGCCCCCGCCGCGCCCTGGCATGTCTGCCGCGATGGGCTGGCCGAGGCGGTGTCCTTCCTCGGCCTCGTCTGCGGCAGCCTGTCGAAAATCGCCACCGACATCATCCTGCTCTGCCAGAACGAGGTGGCCGAGGTGTTCGAGCCTTATGTCCCCGGCCGCGGCCAATCCTCCACCATGCCGCAGAAGCGCAACCCGATCGCGAGCGAATACATCCTCGCCAGCAGCCGCGCCGTGCATCAGCTCGTGCCCCTCATGCAATCCGCCATGGCGCAGGACCATGAGCGCGCCACCGGCCCCTGGCAGGCCGAATACCTCGCCCTCCCCCAGGCGTTCGTGCTCACCCACGGTGCCCTGCAGCACGCCCGCACCATCGCCGAGGGCATGGTGGTGGATGCTGCGCGGATGGCACGCAACCTCGACCTCACCGGCGGCCTCATCGTCGCCGAAGCCGTCATGATGGGCCTTGCCCCCCATCTTGGCCGCGAGCCGGCGCATCACGTGGTGAAGCACGCCTGTGACGTCGCACTCGCCGAGGGCATCCGCCTCGCCGATGCGCTGATGCGTGACCCCGAGGTGACCTCCCGTCTCGATCGCGCTGCCATCGACGCGATGACCGACCCGGCCGCCTATCTCGGCGCGACGCAGGATTTCATCGACCGGGTGCTGTCGGGGGTGTGAGGCGCGTGCGCCGTCAACCGGCGGCGAGTGCGGCCATCCGGACGCGCACCAGCGTGGCGAGGCGATCGAGCGAGGGGTCGTTGACGCCGAGGGCAGCGAGGCCGTCATGGGTGCGAAAAAGATACTCGGCGCCGGTGCCCAGCCGCCCGCGCGCGGTGGCGAGGCGCTGCACCACCTCGTCCTCCGCGATATCGCCGCAGAAGGTCGGCTGCGCCGGGTTGATGGTGAAGGCGATGCCGGCGCCGGCCGGGGCGCCCGTCTCGTCGATCAGCGGCACCCAGCGCGGAATGTAGCCGTCGGCCACCATTTCACGGCGCCACAGCAAATCGAGTTCCAGCGCGATGTCGTGCTCCGCCACCCGTAGCGCGACGCCGGGACAATTTCCGCCGGGTCGCAGGCCGAGCATGAGGCCGGGATTCTCCGGCGTGCCGCGGCCCATTTTCACCGAGAGGCAGAAAGAGCGGTGCCACCCCACCGCGATGGCGATCCGCTGTTCGGCGATGTGAATGGCGGGGTTCCAGATCAGACTGCCATAGGCGAACACCCAGACGCCATCGCCATGGTCCGGCCGCGCGGCGAGGATGCCGGCAATGGAGGCCGCCCGCTCCGCGTCGGTGGTCAGCCGCACATCCGGCATCATCTTGGCGAGATTGGCGCGCAACGTGCCGTCGAGCAGCATCTCCCGCGTCAGGCCGGCCTCGCCAGGTGGAGAGGTCGGTTGGGTCATCTCACCCTTTCTTGGCGAGCAGATCGCGGATTTCGGTAAGTAGAACTTCGCTTGTGCTCGGCGCGGCGGGGGCGGCGGGGGCGGCCTCCTTCTTGCGTTGCAGGGCGGTCAGCACCTTTACCATCCAGAACACCGCGAACGCGACGATGAGGAACTGGATGACGGCGTTGAGGAACAGACCGACGTTGAGTGTGACGGCACCGGCGGTCTTGGCCGCTTCCAGCGTGGGGGCGGTGGGGCCTTTGAGGGTGATGAAGATGTTGGAGAAGTCGATGCCGCCCAGCAGCAGGCCAATGATCGGGTTGAACAGGTCCTTGACCAGGCTGCCGACAATGGCGGTGAAGGCGGCGCCGATGATGATGCCGACCGCGAGGTCCACCACGTTGCCGCGCATGATGAATGACTGGAATTCATCGACCCAGCCCGGTCTTTTGATCGGCAATTGAGGTGCCATTGCACACTCCCCCATGTGTCAGTGCGCCGGAAACCGGCAGTCCCCCGAAATAGCCGCCGCGGCGCGTGCGCGCAACCGCGCCATCACCCCAGCTGTCCCGCCGCCTCCACCGCCACCGCATCCGTGCTGGCCCGCCAAATCCCGGTACGCCCGAGCATGCGGGCCAGCGCGTCGCCGAGATAGCGGATGCGGTGCGCCTGCCCGGTGATCCACGGATGCAGCGAGAGGTTGAAGCAGCTGCCGCCCTCCTCATGCAGCACCGCGAACCCCTCGGCGAGCCCATCCGCCCAGGCCTGCGGCGACACGCGCCGGAGCCACATGGCTTCGAGGTCGTTCCACTCGGACTGCGCCGGCAGACTGACGACGCCAGCAGGCCCGATGCGGTACGGCCGGTCATCATTGGACCAGTCGGCGAGATAGCTGAAACCGGCTTCGGCGAGCAAAGCGGGAGTGCGCGTGCTTTCGTTGAAATCCTGCCCGCACCAGCCCATCGGCGTCTTTCCGGTCGCGCGGGTCACAGCGTCCTGGCTCTCCGCGATGAATTCGCGTTCCTCCGCCTCGCTCATGCGGCTGGTGATACGCCGCGTGGAGTGGGTGCCGTGGGCCATGAAGCTGCAGCCGCGGCGCAGGCATTCATCCACCAACTCGGGGTGGCGGCGGGCGGATTCGGCGCCGAGTGCGATGGTGGGGGTGAGGCCGAAGCGGTCGAGCATGGCGAGCACGCGGAAGATGCCGACGCGGTTGCCGTATTCGCGCTGGCTCCAGGTCAGCCAATCCGGGAAGAAATTGCCGAGCGGCGAGATGATCCGCGGGTCCCGGCTGGCGGCCTCTGGGGGCGTGACCTCCCAGTAGTCGAGCATGAGGGTGACGGTGAGGGCGATGCGGGCGCCGCCGGGCCAGGCGAAATGGGGGGCATCGGGCAGGGTGCGGAAGGGGTAGAGGTCGTGGTCCATGCCGGGGAGGCGGACTTCGCCGGAGGGCGGGGTGTTATCGGCCATGGAGCGCCTCCCTTGCAGCGAGATGGGCTTCGAGCGCGCTGGCGTGGGTGGCGCGGTAGTGGTCGGCAATGGCGCCGGCGGTGGTGGCCCAGACGCCGGGATGGGCGAGGATGTATTCCATCACCTTGATGAAGCCCCTGATGCGGTGCGGCTGGCCGACCCAGAACGGGTGCAGCGCGATGCACATCACCCGCCCCTGCTCCTCGCCCTCGGCGTAGACAGTGTCAAAATAGTCGCGGATTTGCTGGGCGAAGTCGTCGATCTCCTCGCCTTTGCGCCAGACGATGACGTCATTGAGATCGACCGTGTAGGGCACGGTGATGAGGTCCCCTTTGGGCGTGCGGACGGGGAAGGGCTGATCGTCGTGGTAGAGGTCGCAGGTGTAATCGAACCCGGCCTCGGCGGCGCGGGAGAAGGTTTCGAGCGTGTTGGTGATGGCGGGGCTGAACCAGCCGCGCTGCTCGCGCCCGGTGAGTTTGCGGTGGATCTCGCGGGATTCCAGCATCGCCGCCATCTCCTCCTCGTGGGAGAAGTTCCAGTGGTAGCGGGTGTTGTAGATGCCGTGGGACATCAGCTCCCAGTTGCGCTTCTCCATCGCCTCCAGGATCGCCGGGTAGTGCTGGATCACCGACATGGAGAGGCTGACGGTGGCGGGGATGCCGAGCGTGTCGGTCGCCTCGAACAGCCGCCACAGGCCGACGCGGTTGCCGTAGTCGCGGATGGAATAGCCGAGCACATCGGGCGCCGGGCTGCGCGGCCAGGGGTCCCGCAGGCGCTTGAAGGCGGGCTGGAACTCATAGTGCTCGATGTTCGGGCAGATCCACAGCGCGACGCGCGCGCCATTGGGCCAGGTGAGCCTGGGGCGGTGCAGGATGGGCGAATAGGGAATGATGTCGGGCTCCACGCCATGCTCCATCGGTTGCGCGGGGGAGTGTAGGGCCATGCGCGGGGATTGGGGAATTGGTGAGTGATGAAACATCACTTCTTGTCGTTTGCGCAGCACCATGCAACGCTCCGGTATGATCACGGCTCCACAAATGAGGGCGGCGCGCGCCCTGCTTGGGATCGATCAGCGCCAGCTCGCCGAGCTCGCTGGGCTCTCCCTGCCCACCATCCAGCGGATGGAGGCGAGTAACGGCGTCATCCGCGGCAATGTCGATTCCCTGATGAAGCTGGTGGAGGCGCTGGCGCAGGCCGGCATCGAGCTGATCGGTGACAGCGCCCCCTCTTCCGGCGGTGGCCGCGGCGTGCGGCTGCGGGGATGAGTGCGCTGGCCGTGCTCGCTGTCGGCATCGTCGTGCTGCTGGCGATCGCGGCCGGCGGCTTGGTGACGCGGCGAGGCGCGGTGATCTACGGGGCCTGCCTGGCGGTCACCGCGGCAATGGCGGTAACGGCGGCAATGGCCTTGGCACTGCCCGCCGCATCGATGGTGCTGCCGATCGGCCTGCCCGGGCTTGGCGCCCATCTGCGGCTCGACGCGCTGGCGGCCTGGTTCGCCCTGATCGTCAATGGCGGCGCGGCGGCGGCCAGCCTTTACGCGCTCGGCGCCGGCGCCCGTGAGCCGGAACCCGGGCGGGTGCTGCCGTTCTACGCGGCGCTGCTGGCCGGGATGAATCTCGTCGTGCTGGCCGACGACGCCTACATCTTCCTGTTCGCCTGGGAGGTGATGTCGCTGGCGTCCTGGGCGCTGGTGATGTCGCGCCACCGCGCGGCGGAGAATGCGCGGGCCGGCTACGTCTATCTTGTGATGGCCGGGTTCGGCACCCTGGCGCTGCTGCTGGGCTTCGCGCTGCTCGCCAGCGGTGGCGGGCTGGCGTTCGATGCCATGCGGGCGGCGCATCTGGCGGGCTGGCCGGCCGGGCTCGGCCTTGGCCTCGTGCTGCTCGGCGCCGGTTCGAAGGCGGGGCTGGTGCCGCTGCATGTCTGGCTGCCGCTGGCCGATCCGGTGGCGCCGCCCCATGTCGCGGCGCTGATGAGCGGGGTGGTCACCAAGGTGGCGGTCTACGGCTTCATCCGCATCGTCTTCGATCTGCTGGGCCCGCCGGAATGGTGGTGGAGCCTGCCGGTGCTGATCATCGGCGGGATGACGGCGGCGGTTGGCGTGCTGCATGCGCTGATGGAGCGCGATCTCCAGCGCCTGCTGGCCTACAGCACCATCGAGAATATCGGCATCATCTTCCTCACCCTGGGCCTCGCGCTCGCCTTTCGCGCCAATGCCATGCCGGCCGCGGCGGCGCTGGCGCTGACGGCGGGGCTGTTCCATGCCGGCAACCACATGCTGGCCAAGAGCGTGCTGTTTTTCGGCGCCGGCGCCGTGCTGGGCGCCACCGGGGAGCGCAATATCGAGCGGCTGGGCGGGCTGATCCATCGCATGCCCGTCTCCTCCGCCTGCTTCCTGCTGGCCTCGGTGGCGATCGCCGCCTTGCCGCCGCTGAACGGCTTCGCCTCGGAATGGCTGACCTTCCAGGCAATTTTCGTGAGCCCGGCCCTGCCGCAATGGGGGCTGAAACTGCTGGTGCCCGCCACCGGCACGCTGCTCGCGCTGGCCGCCGCCTTGGTGGCCGCCTGCTTCGTGCGCGCCTTCGGCATTCTCTATCTCGGCCGCCCGCGCAGCACGGTGGCCGAGACCGCCGCCGAGACCGACCGGTTCTCGCTGGCGGCGATGATCGGGCTCGGCGCGCTCTGCATCGCCTGCGGCCTGTTTCCGGGCGTGGTGATCGACGCGCTGGCCCCGGTGACGCAGCTGCTGGTGGGCGGCGCGATGCCGGTGCAGTGGCAGTCGGCCTGGCTCACCATCATCCCCACCGCCGGGGCCACCGGCTCCTATAACGGACTGATGATCGGCCTTTTCCTGGCGCTGGTGACCATCGGCACCGCGCTCACGATCCACGCCGTCGCCGGACGGCGGACGCGCCGCGCCCGGCCGTGGGATTGCGGCTACCCCAACCTCGGCCCCGCCACCCAATACACCGCCGCAAGCCTGTCGCAGCCGATCCGCCGCGTCTTCTCCTCGATCGTGCTCCGCTCCAGCGAGGTGGTTGACATGCCGCCCCCCGGCACGCTGCGCGCCGCCAGCGTGCGCAAGACGATCCATGACCCCGCCTGGGAGGCATTGTTCGCCCCGCTCGCCGCCGCGATGAGCGGCGTGGCCGGGTGGCTCAACCAGTTCCAGTACCTCACCATCCGGCGCTATCTGCTGATGGTGTTCGGCCTGCTGGTGATCCTGCTGATCATCGTGGGCATGGTGCCGTGATCGGCGGGATCGTGCTGCAGGGCGTGCAGATGGCGCTGGTGCTGCTGCTGGCGCCGCTGCTGACCGGCTTCGTGCGCAAGCTGAAGGCGCATATGCTGCGCCGGCGCGGCCCGCCGCTGCTGCAGCCCTATCGCGATTTCCGCCGCCTGCTGGCCAAGGAGGCGATCGTCGCCGACAGCGCCTCCTGGGTGTTTCGCGCCGCCCCCTACGTGGTGTTCGCCGCCACCTGGGTCGCCGCTGCCCTGGTGCCGACCTACGCGACCGGGCTGGTGTTCTCCTGGTCCGGCGATCTGATCGCCATCACCGCGCTGCTCGGCCTCGCCCGCTTCGCCCAGACGCTGGCGGGCCTCGATGTCGGCACCAGTTTCGGCGGCATCGGCACCTCGCGCGAGTTACTGTTTGCGGCGCTCGCCGAGCCCGCGATGATCATGATCACCTTCACCGTGGCGCTGGTGGCCGGCTCCACCCAGTTGTCGGCGATCGCGGCGACCATGCTCACCTACACCGTCGGCCTGCGCGTCTCCCTCGCTTTGGCCTTGATCGCGCTGATCATCGTGGCGCTGGCGGAGAATGCCCGCATCCCCGTCGACAACCCCGCCACCCACCTCGAGCTCACCATGGTGCACGAGGCGATGGTGCTCGAATATTCCGGCCGCCATCTCGCGATGGTCGATCTCGCCGCCAGCGTGAAGCTGCTGCTCTACGTCTCGCTGCTGGCCTGCCTGTTCACCCCGCTCGGCCTCGCGCCGCCCGATGCGGGGATCGGCGCCTATGCGCTGGGGCTTGCCGCCTATGGGGTGAAACTCGCGGGCGCCGGAGCGATGCTCGGGGTGTTCGAGGTCTCGATCGCCAAGATGCGCGTCTTCCGGGTGCCGAATTTCCTTGGCATCGCGCTTATGCTCGGCTTCCTCGGCACGCTTCTCCTGTTCGTCTCGCGGAGCCTCTAATGCACAGCCTGTCCTTCGACATCGCGCACATGCTCTCCGGCGGCCTGGTGCTGGCGAGCTTCCTGATGCTCTACCAGGACCGCCTGCCCTCGCTGATCAACATGCTCGCGCTGCAGGCGATGATGCTCGGCCTCTCCGTCGCCTGGCAGGCGATCACCCAGGACGCGCCGCATCTCTACATCACCGCGGCGCTCGCCATCGGCTTCAAGGCCATCGCCATCCCCATGGCGCTGCGGCGGATCATCGTGAAGCTCGACATCCACCGCCAGATCGAAACCGTTGGCGGCATCGGGCGCACCATGCTGGCCGGGATCGGGCTGGTGGCGCTCGCGCTGCAGGTGGTGCTGCCGGTCACCTCGGCGTCGGACGCGCTGGCGCGGGAGGATATCGCGCTGGCCCTCTCGGTGGTGCTGCTGGGCATGCTGATGATGGTCACAAGGCGCAACGCGGTCAGCCAGATCATCGGCTTCATGTCGCTCGAAAACGGCATCATCCTCGCCGCCACCGGGGCGCGCGGCATGCCGCTGGTGGTGGAGATCTCGGTCGCCTTCTCGGTGCTGATCGCCTTCATCGTGGTCGGCGTGTTCCTGTTCCGCATCCGGGAGCGGTTCGACACCGTCGATGTCACGGCGCTCGACCAGCTGCGCGAGGACAGCACCTGATGCTTGCCGCCACGCTGCTCATCCCGCTGATCGCCGCCGCCCTCTTCACGCTGAAGCTGAAGCGGCCGCTGGTCTGCGGGTTGAACGTGGCGGCCAGCCTCGGGACCCTGATCGCCGTGCTGTTTCTGCTCGCCGCCCCGCCGCAGGCCGGCACGTTCCTGTTCGTCGATGGGTTGAACGGGTTCTTCCTGGCGCTCGGCAGCTTCATCGGCCTCACCACCAGCCTGTTCTCCGCCCGCTATATCGCCCATGAGCACACGACCGGGCGCATCGGCGACAGCGCGCTGCGGTTCTACCATGCGCTGTTCCAGCTCATGCTGTTCGACATGAACCTCTCGCTGCTGGCCAATAATATCGGCCTGATGTGGGTGGCGCTGGAGCTGGCGACGATGACGACGGTGCTGATGGTCGGGCTCTACCGCACCTCGGCGGCGATCGAGGCGGCGTGGAAGTATTTCATCCTCGGCAGCGTCGGCATCGCGCTCGCCCTGTTCGGCACCATCCTGATCTACATGGCCGCGCGCGGGGTGATGGGCGATGACAGCGACGCCATGCTGTGGACGTCGCTGATCACCGCCGCGCCGAAATTCGATGGCGCGATGCTGAACCTCGCCTTCGTCTTCCTGCTGCTGGGCTACGGCACCAAGATCGGCCTCGTGCCGCTGCACGCCTGGCTGCCGGACGCGCATGGCGAGGGGCCGACGCCGATTACCGCCGTGCTCTCCGGCCTGCTGCTCAACGTCGCGCTGCACGCGCTGCTGCGCTTCAAGATGATCCTGGCCGCCAACCCCGCGGTGATCCCGCCGGGGGTGCTGATGATCGCGCTCGGCCTCGCCTCGGTGATTTTCGCCGCCTTCATGCTCTACCGCCGGCCCGATCTGAAGCGGCTGTTCGGCTATTCCTCGGTCGAACACATGGGGCTGATCGTCTTCGCCTTCGGCATCGCCGGGCCCGCCGCCAATTTCGCGGCGCTGCTGCAAACCGCGATGCACAGCCTCGGGAAATCCGCTATTTTCTTCGCCGTCGGCCCGATTTGCCAGGCGATGGGCACGCAGCGGATTGACCGCATGGGTGGGCTCACGGCGAGCAGCCCCTTCCTCGGCTGGAGCCTGGTGGCGGGCGTGGTGGCGATCGTGGGGATGCCGCCGTTTGGGGTGTTCATGAGCGAATTCCTCATCATCACCGCCACCTTCGCGCGCCAACCGGCGCTGGCCGTGCTGCTCGGGCTCGGCCTGCTCGCCGCCTTCGCCGCCCTGCTATTGCGGCTGAACGCGGTGGCTTTCGGGGCGCCGCAAGGCGAAATCACGCCGGTGCCCGTCGCCCGCACGCCCCTGGTGCTGCATCTGCTGCTGGTGCTGGCCGCCGGGCTCTACCTCCCGCCGGCGCTGGCCGCCTGGCTGCACGAGATCGCGGTGAGGCTCGGCTGATGGACATTCTCGCCCCCCTCCTCGCCGAAGGCTGCGCCGCCGCCGCCCATGCGCCATGGCCGCGCGCGGAGATCGGCACCGAGATCTGGCAGCGCGTCACGCTGCACCTCGCCGCCGGCGAACTGGACCTGCTCGGCCTGTGGGGCGAGGCGGATCGCATGCACATGGCCGTCAGCGCGCCCGAATCCCGTGAAATCGCCGTCTTCACCCTGGCCTGCCCCGATGGGCGTTTCCCCTCCGTCGGCCTTTCCCACCCGCCCGCCATCCGCCTCGAACGCACCATCCAGGACCTGTTCGGCCTCATCCCCGACGGCGCGGAAGACGCTCGCCATTGGCTCGATCACGGGGCCTGGGGTGTTGGCACGCCGCTCGGCACGCCCGGCCCGGCGCCCGAACACGCCTATGCCTTCCTGCCCGTCACCGGCGAGAACCTGCACGAAATCCCGGTCGGCCCGGTGCATGCCGGCATCATCGAGCCCGGGCATTTCCGCTTCACCGCCGATGGCGAAACCATCATCCGGCTCGAACAGCGGCTCGGCTATGTCCATAAGGGCACCGAGGGGCTGATGATCGGCGCACCGCTCGATCACGCCGCCCGCCTCGCCGGGCGCGTCTCGGGCGATGCCACCGTCGCCTACGCAAGCGGCTTCGCCCGCGCCGCCGAAGCCGCGCTCGGCATCGCGCCGCCGCCGCGGGCCGTCCACCTGCGCGCCGTGATGGCGGAGCTTGAGCGCATCGCCAACCACATCGGCGACTTCGGCGCCATCTGCAATGACGCCTCCTTCGCCCTCATGCTCGCCCATTGCAGCGTGCTGCGCGAGCGCGTGCTGCGCGCCGCCCATCTCGCCTTCGGCCACCGCCTGATGATGGACCGCGTTGTGCCCGGCGGCCTGACCCAGGACATCACCGCCGAGGGCCTCGCCGCCATCGCCTCCCTCATCCCCGCCTTCCGCGCCCGGCTCGATCAGCTCGCCGGACTCTACGACAGCATGGCCTCGCTGCAGGAACGCACCGTCACCACCGGCTTCGTGAAGCACGACTACGTCCGCCGCTTCGCCACCGGTGGCCACGTCGGCCGCGCCTCCGGCCGCAATTTCGACAGCCGCAAATGGCCGGGCTACGCCCCCTATGACGCCACGCCCTTCGACGTGCCGCTGCGCACCGACGGTGACGTCAACGCCCGGGTGTGGATCCGCATCGAGGAAATCCGCCAAAGCCTTGGGATCCTCGGCCACCTCCTGGCCACCCTGCCCCCCGGCCCCTGCCGCACCACCCTCCCCGCCCCCACCACGCCCGTGGAGGGCATGGCCCTCACCGAATCCTTCCGCGGCGACGTCCTGATCTGGCTGCGCATTGCGCCCGATCTCACCATCGAGCGCTGCCACGCCCGCGACCCCTCCTGGTTCCAGTGGCCGCTGCTCGAAACCTGCGTCTACGGCAACATCATCGCCGACTTCCCGCTCTGCAACAAATCCTTCAACTGCTCCTATTCCGGGACGGACCTGTAGCCATGCGCCGCATCCTGCTCGAAAGCCTGGTCAACGCCCCCCTCACCGAAAACGCCCCCTCGCCCGATGACGCGGCGCTGGCCGAACTCGCCGCCGACGTCGCCAACACCGCCATGCGCCGCCTCGGCCGCAGCCTCGCCATCCGCCAGGTCGACGCCGGCTCCTGCAACGGCTGCGAACTCGAAATCCACGCCCTCAACAACCCCTTCTACGACCTCGAACGCTTCGGCCTCCACTTCGTCGCCTCCCCCCGCCACGCCGACGTGCTGCTCGTCACCGGACCCATCACCAAAAACATGCGCGAAGCTCTCATCCGCACCTGGGACGCCACCCCCGGGCCCAAATGGGCCATCGCCGCCGGAGACTGCGCCGTATCCGGCGGCCTCTTCGCCACCAGCTACGCCTGCACCCCAGCCCACGAGACCATCCCCATCTCCCTCCACATCCCCGGCTGCCCCCCCACCCCCACCGCCCTCTTGCGCGGCCTCCTGGCGTTGCTGGCCCAGGCGCTGTGAAGGAAGGTGGCGGGGTCGCTCCGCCCCATGAGCACGGCGCGGCGCCCGGCCGTCCGCGCCGAGTGACCAGCGCACGGCCGCGACCTGCATCCTCTGCACCATCTGCCCCAACGAGGGCAAGGCGGTCGGGTTGATCCTGACCTGGTGCAATATCGCGGCCATGAACCTGCACCTCGCGGCCATCTCCGCCGATATCGCGCCTGAATGCGATCGAGCGCGCCGTCGTAGTCCCGCGCTGGAAATAGTCGTTCAGCGTGCTGGCCCGGATGGACACTCACCGCGAAGAATCGCTTGCCCGCTCGGCGACAATATCGATCGAAGTGGTCAGCGCGCGGTTGAGTGCGAGCACATTCTCTGCCTTGATCATGCAGTAGTATCGCCCGTCACCACGCCGCTCGATCTTGCGCCCCGTGAAGAAACTGCGGGGCACACCAAAGCGCAGAATCGCGGCGGAATCGGACTCCTCCAACCATCGCTGAAGCGCCGCAGGGTCCGGCCGGTAATCGGGCATCACGAGTTCCAGACACGGCTCCGATCGCTCCGGCTGCAAGGCGCGCTCGCCAACCGCGCGCATCCAGGTCAGCTCGGCGGCATCGACGGCAATGTACACCGTCGAGTCGGGCCACACGGGCGAAGCATGTTCCCGCCGCCGCCGTCCCAGCCACCAGTTGTTTTGTTCGTCCGTGTAGCCCAGCAAGGAACCGAGGAGCCGCTCCATCGTCTCATTCCACGCGCCGTGATCAAACTGCTTCCAAAGCAGGATGTGCGCGTCGATCCGCCACTCCTCGCCGCGGCGCGCGTAGAAGACCCGTCGCACACCGTCGAACCTTCGGCCAAGCGAAGAGCGGACTGGTTTGTCGAAAGGTTCGTCGATCACACGTTTGACCAGCAGGCCGGACCGCACATGCGGCTCGAACAAGGCGTCTACCTGGTAATCGTCAGGTTCGACGGGGTATTGGACGGGGAACACGGCGAACGGCTTCACACCGTCGAGCATGAGCAGCAACTCGAATCCGGTATGAACCAAATAGGGCACGTCCCTGATTGAATGCATCCGGACAAGCCAACATTCGCGGCCCTCGGGATCGAATGCGACCCCGAACTGCTCGGTGATCGCCCGCAGCGTCGCCGGATCGGGGTAATAGAGGTGCTCAAGTTCGGCGTCCTCCGATCACCCAGCAGGGCGCGGAGCACCTCCAGGTCGGCCACCCGGAACATTGCCTCCAGCACCGGACACCCGAGCGCGGGATCGATCGCCTGTAGTACGAACCTATGCATGGATCGGGGATTCGCATCGGTGATCATCGCCCTTCGATCCGCATATGAGTTTCCTTCCCAGGACCCGCACATATCGCCCAACCGGCACCGCAACAACGCCCCGCGCGCGTCGGCTGTCAAGCCTGACCGCAGGGGGTCGTCTGGCGGGTGTTGGAGACGAGTGCCAACATCCGTTCGCGAATTGATCGTCCACCAGTCGGGTGGGCTTCAGCCGTCTTCCCAGCGGGTCACCGTTGCTGAACTGCCGGGCAGGTGGGTATGGTGCCTTCGCGGCCGCGCAGGTCCCGTTCGCCGGGGTGATCTCGGTTCAATTCTTGCCCTCTCCCCTTGTTTGAAGGACGCCCCGCATGTCCCAACTGCCCATCACGACACTGACGGCCGCCTTCCTCGCCGTGTTGTTTGTCATCCTGAGCGTGCGCGTGGTCCTGGCTCGGTTCGCAACCAAGACGTCGATCGGAACCGGCGACAGTGCCAGCATCGGCACCGGGCAGGACGCGAGCGCCTCGCCGCTTCTGGTCGCGGCGCGAATCCACGCCAATTTTGCCGAGTACGTGCCCTTGAGTCTGATCCTGCTGGGGTTGATCGAGCTACAGGGCGGCTCGCGCATCGTGTTGCTCGGCCTCGCCGCAGCGCTGATCATCGCCCGCCTCGCTCACCCGTTCGGCCTAGGGCGCACATCGCCCAACCCGGCGCGCGCCGTGGGGTTTGCGTTGAACCAGATCATGCTGCTGTGCGCCGCCATCTACGCGGTGATGCTCGGTCTTCGATTCTAAAAACGAGCAAAAGTTTCTTTGCTTCTTTCTTTTCAAAGAAAGAAGACCTTCCTTCCTGCCCTCACCGCGCCGGGGTCTGCGGAACGCTGAGATGGAATGTCCGCGAAGACAGCGAGATCCACAGCTTGCGGCTGCGCAGGTAGTTCATCCCCAGCAGCATGTCTCCAGCGCCTGGCGGCAGGTCGGTGATGGCGAGTTCGGGAGTTTTCGCCGTCTCCTGGCCGACGCGCAGTTCGCGGAACCGCAGCACTCGCATCTGGGCGTCCGTGGGTGCGATGCCGTAGCCGGCGATGCTGCGGGCGCCCGCCAATTGCGCATCGGTGATGCCGAGGCGGGTCGCGGCGGCGGTGCTGAGCAGTGTGCTGGCGGCGCCGGTGTCGACGGTGGCGATCAGGCGTTTGCCGTCGAGTTCGACCTCGATTAGCAGTTTGCCACTTTGGGTGGTCGGCGGAACGACGAAGCGGTTCGACGAAAGCTGCCAGTTCGGCACGGCGGAGGGGCAGTTGCGCGGGCGGTAGAAGGTGCCGCGCCCGCTCTGCAGGTCGATTTCGACGTCGTACTGCGAAAACACGTCAAACCCAAGCAGCCCGTCCGGCGTGTTCTGCTTGAAGCCGCGCAGTTCGAAGGGGATCACCATCACGGTGCGCTGCTTCAGTTCCATGTCGGCCAGGCGAAAGCTGGCCACGTTGGCGGCAATCGCCTCGGATTTGCCGCCGATGCCGTGCGAGGTGATGCGCATGTTGCCGTTGTGCAGCAGGTTGAGGCGTTCGGCCGCCGTGGCGGTCAGCGTGGTCATCGAGGCGCCGGTGTCGAACAGCAGATTGGCCGGCGCCCCGTCCATGGTGACCGGAATGGTCGGCGGGCCGGCGCCGAAGGCGAGTTGGAACGCGCCGCGCGGTTCGAGCGCGCAGGCGGCGGGGCTGTTGGGCGGCGGTTCGGCGCAGGTAAAGTTTTTGCTTCTTTTTCCAAAAAGAAGCGCTTCCTTCTGACTGGCTCGATGAGGCTCATACCGAAAAGTATTTCGCCCGCGGATTCAGCACAACCAGGGCACTGGTGGATTGTTCGGGATGCAGCTGGAATTCGTCGGACAAGGAGATACCGATACGCTCGGCGCCGAGCAGCTTGAGGATAGGCTCCTGATCTTCCAGGCGCGGGCAGGCGGGGTAGCCGAAGGAGTAGCGGCTGCCGCGGTAGCCCTGGGCGAGCATTTTTTCGAGGTCCCGATCGTCCTCGCCGGCGAAACCGCATTCGGCGCGGATGCGCTTGTGGGTGTTCTCCGCCATCGCCTCGGCCATTTCGACGGAGAGGCCGTGGAGATAGAGGTAGTCCTGGTAGCGGTTCTCCTCGAACCATACGCGCGCGGTATCGGAGGCTTTCTGGCCGACGGTGACGACTTGCAGGCCGACGACGTCGCGGTGTTCGTCGTCCACGTCCCGCACGAAGTCGGCGATGCACTCCCCGTCGGCCTTGGGCTGGCGGGGAAGGGTGAAACGGGCCGCCTCGGTGATGCCGTCCTGCTCGAACAGGATCAGGTCATTGCCCTGGCCGGCCGCCTTCCAGTAGCCGTAGGCCGCTTGCGGCTTGAGGATGTTCTGCTCCTCGCACAGCGCCAGCATGCGGCGCATGACGGGGCGGAGTTCCTGGCGCGCCCAGCCGAGGAACTCGTCGAGCGAGCGGCCTTGTTTGCGGAAGCCCCACTGGAATTGGTACAGGCTGCGTTCGTTGACGAAGGGCACGATCGCCTTGGGCGCCGCCTCGACGATCCGCGCACCCCAGAACGGCGGCTCGATCGGCGCGCGGTCGCGCGTCATCCCGTGCCGGCGCTGCCGCACCGCGGCGACATCGACCGGGCGAAAGGCGGCTGGCGCCGCCTGGCCGAGGGTGCGGGCGGTGTTGCGCGCCTTGCCCGAGCGCTTGGCCTGCACGGCGGCGAGATAGTCGTCTAGGCCGTTGCCGGTGACGCGATCCATCAGGTGCAGCCCGTCGAAGGCGTCACGCGCATAGGCGACGCGGCCAGAGGCATAGGCGCGGACGCAATCATCCTCGACGTAATTGCGCGTCAACGCCGCGCCGCCGAGCAGCACGGGAACATCGAGCCCCTGGCGGGACATTTCCTCGAGGTTCTCGCGCATCACCACGGTGGATTTCACCAGCAGGCCGGACATGCCGATGGCGTGCGCACGGTGTTCGCGCACGGCGGTCAGCATGTCCGCCAGCGGAACCTTGATGCCGAGGTTGATCACCCGGTAGCCGTTATTGGTGAGGATGATGTCGACCAGGTTCTTGCCGATGTCATGCACATCGCCGCGCACGGTGGCGAGCACGATGGTGCCGCGCTCCTGGCCCTCGACGCGTTCCATGAGGGGTTCGAGATGGGCGACGGCCGCCTTCATGGTCTCGGCGGATTGCAGCACGAAGGGGAGCTGCATCTTCCCCGCGCCGAACAACTCGCCCACCACCTTCATACCGTCGAGCAGGATGTCGTTGATGATGGCGAGAGGGGCGTGGGTTTTCAGCGCCTCGTCGAGCTCGTCGGCGAGGCCCTTGCGGTCGCCGTCGACGATGCGGTCCTTGAGGCGGCCCTCGACGGTTTCGGCGCGCTTTTTCTTCACCGCGTCGGCTGCCTTGCGGTCGGCGAAGAGTTCGAGCAGGCGTTGCAAGGGGTCGTAACCCTCACGACGGCGATCGAAGATGAGGTCCTCGCAGACCTGCACTTCCTCGGCGGCGATCTGATGCAGCGGGCGGATTTTCGAGACATGCACGATGGCGCCGGTCATGCCGGCCTTCACGGCATGATCAAGGAAAACGGAGTTCAGCACGGCCCGAGCCGCGGGGTTGAGGCCAAAGGAGATGTTGGAGAGGCCGAGCACGATCTGCACGTCGGGGAAGTGCTCGCGGATCAAACGGATACCGTCGAGCGTCCAGGCGCCGAGCTTGCGGTCATCCTCGCTGCCGGTGGCGATGGTGAAGGTCAACGGGTCGATCAGCAGATCGGATTGCGGGAGGCCGTGCTGCGTGCAGGCGAAATCGATCAGACGGGCCGCGACGTCGAGCTTCTCCTGGGCGGTTTTGGCCATGCCCTTTTCATCGATGGTGAGCGCGATCACCGCCGCGCCGAAGCGCCGGGCGAGGATCATGCGATCGGCCGCCGCCCCCTCGCCATCCTCGAAGTTGATGGAGTTGATGATGGCCTTGCCGCCATGGAGTTTCAGCGCGGCCTCAAGCACGGGGGTCTCGGTGCTGTCGATCACCAGAGGCGAGTTCACCGAGGCGGTGAAGCGGGTGATCACCTCGTTCATCTCGACGATCTCGTTGCGACCGACGAAGGCGGTACAGATATCGAGGCTGTGGGAGCCTTCGTCGATCTGCTCGCGGCCCATCGACACGCAGCCGTCCCAGTCGGCCTTTTCCTGGAGTTCGCGCCACTTCCTGGAGCCGTTGGCGTTGCAGCGCTCGCCGATGGCGAAGAAAGCGTTTTCCTGGCGGAGCGGCACGGCCTGGTAGAGCGAGGCGACGGAGGGGACCCAGATTGAGCGACGCTCGACTGGCGCCGGGCGGGGTTCGCCACGCTTGCGCAGCATCGCGTCGAGCGCCGAGATATGGGCGGGCGTGGTTCCACAGCAGCCGCCGATCAGGTTCACCCCGTCCTCGGCGACGAAGCGTTCGAGCCAGATGGCCATGGCATCCGGCGCGAGGGGAAAACGGGCCTGGCCGTCGACCAGTTCCGGCAGGCCGGCGTTCGGCATCACGGAGATCAGGCCGGGCCAGTTGGCGGCGAGCCAGCGCACGTGCTCGGCCATTTCCTGCGGCCCGGTGGCGCAGTTGAGGCCGAGGACCGGGACATCGAGCGCATGCACGATGGTCGCCGCCGCCGCGATGTCCGGCCCGACCAGCAGAGTGCCGGTGGTCTCGACGGTGACGGAGACGAAAATCGGCGTCGTGGTGCCGGCGGCGGCACGCGCGCGCTTGGCGCCGTTGACGGCGGCCTTGATCTGCAACGGGTCCTGGCAGGTCTCGATCTGGATCGCATCGACCCCACCGGCGATCAGGCCGCTTGCCTGTTCGGCCAGCGCATCCTCGAGCGGATCGTAGGCGATATTGCCGAGGCTCGGCAGCTTGGTGCCGGGGCCGATGGAGCCCAGCACGTAGCGGGCGCGACCGTCGGCGAACATCTCGGCGGCCTCGCGGGCGAGCTCGGCCGAGCGCTTGTTGACCTCGAAGGCGCGCTCGGTGAGGCCGAATTCACCGAGCGTGATCGGCGAGCCGCCGAAGCTGTTGGTTTCCACGATATCGGCGCCTGCCGCGAAGAAGCCGCGATGGAGTTCGCGCACCAGATCGGGGCGGGAGAGACACAGGATGTCGGTGCAGTTCTCCTGGCCCCAGTAGTCGCGCTCGATATCCAGCGCGATCGCCTGGAAATGGGTGCCGGTGGCGCCGTCGGCGAGGAGAACGCGCTCGCGGAGGGCTTCGAGCAGGGGGAGACGGGTCATCGCGTGGCTTCCATGGCAAGGTCGGCGGGGGCGGGGAGGCCAGCATGGCCGGCGGACCAGATGCGGACATCGAGCGGGCCGCGCACGGTTTGCGCGGCGTGGATGCTCAGGCCGTTCTGGGCGAATATTTCGAGCATCGTGGTGTCTGAGAAGCCGGGCCAGCGATGCGCCAGACGGGCGATCACCAGGGCGTCGCCGTGGGGCGCGAGGTCAACCACCACGACGCGGCCGCCCGAACGCAGCACGCGGGCGGCCTCGGCGAGCACGCCGGCGGGGTCCTCGGCGTAATGCAGCACCATTTGCAGCACCACGAGGTCGAACCCGGCATCGGCGAGCGGCAGGCGATACATGTCGGCGTGGCGCACCGAGCAGTGATCGAGCCCGGGCTTGGCGAGGCGGGTGCGCGCAAGGGCCAGCATCGTCCGGCTGGCATCGACGCCGAGGGCCGAGGAGACGCGGGGGGCCAGGCGTTCGAGCAGCGCCCCGGTGCCGGTACCGATGTCGAGCATGCGACCGATCGCGGCTGGGGGCAGCAGGTCGAGCAGCGCCCGCTCCACGTCGGCGGCGGCGAGGTTGAGGGCGCGCATCTCGTCCCAGTCCGCGCCGGTACGCTGGAACGCCTCCGAGGCGGCGCGGGCGCGCTCGGCCAGGACACGTGCGGCGTGGCGGCGGTCGGTCGCGACGGCTTCGTCACCCGCGGGGATGCGGGCGAGCAGGGACCGGACCAGCGACCCGGTGGCGGTCTCCGCCGGCGGCAAAGTGAACCAGGTGTTGGCCCCCTCGCGCGAACGATCGAGCAGCCCGGCCTCGCCGAGCAGGCGCAGATGGCGGGAAAGACGCGGCTGGGACTGGCCGAGGATCTCGGCAAACTCCATCACGCAAAATTGTCCGCCGGCCGCCAGTGCCAACAGGCGCAGGCGCGTCGGCTCGGCGGCGGCGCGAAGGGCGTTCAGCAGGGCTTCCATGACTTGTTATCGTATAAAGATATCCTTATGTCTAGCATATGATCCAATCAAACGATTCGCGTGTGCCAATGGTGTTCGCGTCGGCGTCCGTCGCACGGGCCGGTGACGCGATCCTTACCGATCACGATATTGTGCCACCACCCGGGGTTATCGTAGTTGCAATCGCGAAGTCGGCGCGGTTTGTCGGCCATGCCGCGGCCTGCGCCTGCTGTGTCCGGCCGGACATCGCGCGCGTTTTGACGGCCGCCTACGTCGCGCGGGCGCGGTCCGGGCGGCCGCACTTCAAGCGCGTGGTTGTCGATATGGCGACAGATGAGTGGGAAGCCGTGCGCACCGCGATCTCGCTGGATGCGTTCGTCGCCGGCCGCTACGTCGCAGGATGAACCGGGAGCGGGCGCATCAACAGAAGAGGTCCGGGCACCGCTTGATGGGCGGTGCGTTCGGAAACCACATCGGCGACATGGGGAGCGCGACCTTGCCGCCGGAGGCAAGTATGAAGGGCTGGGCTTGAAGAAGCGACACTATTGTCCAGCTTGTCAGGCAAAAGAGGAGTGCGAACCAGACCACCGTGCCGCGCGAGGGCTGCCAACTCACGGCGGTGTCGACAGTCGCCAAGCCACGGGCTTCCGCCGCCTCGCACGTCAATCGATCGACGATTCCGGTGTCGTAGAGGCCATTCGCCAACTGGAATTCACGGGTTGCAACGTCCGTCGCCTCATCGAACACGCCGTGCATCATTTCCTCGGGTGCGGCTATCCAGATGGACGCGAGAAAGCGTTGCCAGACCACGACATCACGACCGGTATCCCCCAACTCCAACTGCTGCATCGCGATGTCGCCCTTTCAGGACCTGTGGCCGCTGGTTCATATGGTCTCCCGCGGGGCATCATGCCCGCGCAGTGGTCGAAGGCCAACCTTGCGCACGCTGCATGCCATGCCGATATGGGGGTTGCAATCATGGCGCAGTGGTCGGAAACCGACAAGCTGAAGTTGGCAGCGTCTGTACGCGCTGCTGACCAAAGGATTGGTGAAGGCTACGTAATTTTTGGTTCATGGATATGTGATATCAGGAATCATCAGTCCTGCTTGGGCGCAGTGTCTGATCGCAGTATAAGCGCGCATTGATGCCGGATCCGCTACCGGTCGTGCGGATACCCGTCGCGTGCCCGATGCGTAGATGGCACTTGCAACGCGCGAGACGTCGCTCACGGTTGCGGGACGCCCGATGAATTTAGGAGACGCCCGTCGGGTCCGGTGCCGACGGACCGCAGCCGCGGCAAGCAAGATGAGGTTAGTATTTTGGACGCCCCTACCCTGAACTCGCCCGACTCTGATCCTCGTGGTCCGGATTACGAACCGGAACCCGAGGTGTTTCTGACTCCCCTCGATCTGCGCCTGCGCACCATCACGACCGGCGCGCGCGAGCAGGGTGCGGATTTGTCGCGCGAAGATCTGCGGGTGATCCAGGGTGAGGCACCGTCTCCGGCGGCCCTTGCCGATTGGGTGACGCAGAGCGGGCTATGGTGCAAAGCTGCGCAGTTGACTTGGCGGCAGTTGCTCAAGATGACGGCCGCCGGCGCGGTCATCCTGCTGATGAAGGACGGCACCGCGGCCGCGATGATCCGCCCTGATCCGGTGCGCAACGTCGTCTGGCTGAAGGACCCCGAGGTCGAGACCGAGCAGGACGGTGTCGCGGTCGACGAGTTGCGCCTGTCACAATTGTGGTCGGGCGAGGTGTTGCTGATCCGGCCGGATCGCCAGGCGCGTGCGGACAACGAACCCTGGGACATGATGTGGATAGCCCGCGTGGCAATGGCCGAGGGCGCCATCATTGGCGACGTGTTGCTCGGCGCCGTCGTGCTGTCGTTCGTATCCATGGTCCCGGCGATGATCGTCATGATCGTCATCGACAAGGTGATGAGCTACAAGGTACTGGCGACATTATGGATGTCGATCGTGCTGGTCCTCGTGGTGCTGCTCTTCGAGGCGTTGCTCGGGTATGTGCGGCGGCAGTTGTCGAACATCATGGCGTTGCGGCTCGACCTGAAAATGAACCTGTTCGTGTTCAAACGGCTGTTGGGCCTGCCGATCGACTATTTTGAGCGGACACCCACCGGACGGATCAGCTATCTGATTGGTCAGACCGTAAAAGTCCGCGGCTTCGTCACGGGTAAATTGATGAACGCCATACTGGACTTGCTGAATCTTGTCATCGTGCTTCCAGTCCTCTTCTGGATGAGTGTGCCGATGGCCTGGATGGTGGTCGGCCTCGGCGGCATCATGGCGATGATCATCAGCTCCTTCATCAAACCGGTCCGGCGCATCTACCACCGATGGCTCGAATTCGAGGTGCAGAAGAACATCGTGCTGGTGGAAACCCTGCACGGCATCCGCACCATCAAGTCACTGGCCCTGGAGCCGGCGCAGCGCGATATGTGGGACCGGCGGGCGGCCGATGCCGCTTACTGGAAGCGGCGGCTGGACGACATCTCGAACTGGCCGGAGACGCTGGTATCGCCGTTCGACACGCTGATGACCCGCGGTGTCCTGCTGGTCGGCGCCTATCTTTCAATCAGCGGTGCGGAGGTGACCTCCGGCAGCGTCGTGGCGTTCATGATGATCGCCAACCGAGTCTCGACACCGCTGGTCTCCTTGTCCAAGCTGCTGCAGGACATCGAGGAGCTACGCGCCTCGGTGATGATGGTGGGCCTGGTGCTCAACAACCGGCCCGAGACGACCACCCCCGGCAGCGGGCTGCGACCACGATTCGAGGGCGGGATCATTTTTCGTGGCGTCAAATTCACCTACCCCGGCACCAAATCACGGGCGCTCGACGATATCTCGTTCGAGGTGCCGCCCGGCACCGTGCTCGGCCTCGTCGGGCGCAGCGGCTCGGGAAAATCGACCATCACGCGGCTGCTCCAGGGCATCAACCGGGAATACGAGGGTCAGATCAAAATCGACGGCGTCGATCTGCGCGAAATCAACCTCGCCCATCTCCGGCGCAGCTTCGGCGTGGTGCTGCAGGAGAATTTCCTGTTCCGCGGCACGGTGCGCGACAACCTGTTGGCCGGCCGTACCGGCCTCACGCTCACCGATGCTGTCCGCGCCGCGCGTCTTGCCGGCGCCGAGGAGTTCATCGAGCGTATGCAGTTCGGCTACGAGACGATGGTCGAAGAAGGCTCACCCAACCTCTCCGGCGGCCAGAGGCAGCGCCTCGCCATCGCCCGCGCGCTGATCCATGACCCGCGCATCCTGATCCTCGACGAGGCGACCAGCGCGCTCGACCCGGAGAGCGAGGCGCTGGTGAACGCCAATATTTCACGCATCGCGGCCAATCGCACGATGGTGATCGTATCCCATCGCCTATCCTCGCTGGTGGACAGCAACATGATCATGGTGCTCGATCGCGGCAAGATGGTCGATATCGGGCCGCATACTCAGCTGCTCGAAACATGCACCATCTATCGCCAGCTCTGGCAGCAACAGAACCGCCATATGGAAAGCTTCCGCTCGGGTGCACGTGCCGCCCTGGCGACAAGCGTCGGCTCCTGAGAAAGGTCCAGTATCATGGCCGAACCCATCAAAAGCGATGTTGCCACCGCGCCGCAGACGCCACGCGCTTCCCGCGGCCTCACCCTGCGCCGCGGCAAGGATGACACCGGCAATCTTCCGGCGGACGAGCGCACCGCTCAGGTTGTCCTCGAATACGAGTCGCCGGCCCTGGCACAGCTCGCGATGCCGGTGCCGATGCGCTCGCGCTATACAACCTACATCATCTTCTCGATGTTCATGGTGTTGATGCTGATCGTGACATTCTTTCCGATCGACCGCGTGTCGAGTGGAGCGATGGGCATCATTGCTCTTGAGCCGGCAACCGGATTGTCGACCACCGAGATAGGGATCGTCCGGAAGGTATTCGTTCGACCCGGACAAAGTGTCCACAAGGGTGACGTGCTGGTGACCTTCGACCCGACCAACTCGACGGCAGACGTGGTGTCCTATCAGGATCAGGTCGCCTCGCTCACGCAGGAGACGATCCGTCTGCGTGCTGAATTCGACGGTCGGATGTATCTCTCCGACGGCACCAAGCACGGTGAGGTCCAGTCGCAACTGTTCACCCAGCGGCACGCCGAACAGGCCTTTCAAATGGAAAGCTATGGCCAGCAGATATCGGCACTGCGGGCGCAGGTGGTGCAGACCGAGGCAGATCTTCGGCAATATAATGAACGGCTGGCCTTCGCCGCGAAGACCGAGGAGAAGCGCCGAGACCTTGAGCGGCTCGGCGTAGGCAGCCAGCTCAACACCATCAGTGCCGCCGATGCACGTGCCGAGCTGCTCCGTTTGCGGGACGCCTCGAAGGCGCAGGTGGACCAGATTCGCGGCACACTGGCGGCCAAAATCGCCGATCGCGATGCGGCGGCGCAAACCTGGCAGGCGCAGACCTCGCAGGCCCTCAAGGACCAGACGGACAAGCTCACGGCCCTGCAGGATTCGCTCACCCGCGCATTGCATTCGCTGGAATTGATCGAGATGCGCGCGCCGTTCGATGCGACAGTGCTGGATGTTGCCGTTGCAAACGTCGGCTCCGTCATTCAGCCGGGTTCCCAGGTGGTTTCGCTGACACCGAAAGCGACGGAATATGTCGCCGAAACGGTAATCGACTCGATGGATGCCGGCTTCGTTGCCATTGGTCAGCGTGCCGTGATTAAGTTCGACGCATTCCCGTATTCCACGCATGGAACGATGGTCGGCAAGGTGATCTCCATCCAGCCGGACGCGAGCCGCACTCCCTACAACCCACTCACACAGCCCGTTGGTATCTCCAATTCGCAGATGGCGTTCGGAACCCTCTATTACAAAGTGCGTGTCCGCATGGAGAAAAACGAGCTGCACCACTTACCGACCTATTTCCAGATCGTGCCCGGCATGTCCGGCTCGGTGGACATCATCATCGGCTACCGTACCTTCCTCGAATACATGTTCACGCGCATTGTGCCAGCCGTGACGGAAGCTTTCCGTGAACCATAAAACCTCGACGGCAACGTCAATGGAACTGCCATGAGCGGACTACTTCGCAAGGTCGGCAATGCCCTCGCTTCTCCAGCCGCGCGGCTGAAGCGGGCCGAGGCCATGATTGCGGCTGCCGACCGGGACGCTGCGTTCCCGCTGCTTACGCCACTGGCGCAGGCGGGCAATGAGCGGGCCGAATTTCTGGTCGGCCGCGCCTACCTCGAAGGCGGCGGCGTGCCAAAGAGCGCGCGTGAAGGGGCATACTGGCTCGAACGTTCTGCCGAGCATGGCAACAAGGAGGCCCCGGCGCTAATTGCGGCGCTCTACCTCCAAGGAGTGATCGGGCCGACCGCGAGCCGCACCGCCGATGCCGGTGACATCGCCAGCCGCCGTCCGGCCGCAGCGCTGTTCAGTGCCCAGGAGCCGGGCAAGCCGGATTTCGAGAACGCCGTGATATGGGCCCGCAAGGCGGCTGCAACCGGTGCGCCGGATGGCCAGGCATTGCTCGGCTATATCCTGACGGCGGGGCCGGAGGCCCTGCGCGATCTCGATGAGGCCGACCGTCTCTACAAGTTGTCCGCCGAGGCCGAATGCCCGCAGGGCTATCTCGGCTACGGGCTTGCTTTGTTGCGCAAGGATGATCCGTCGCTGCATGACGAGGCGATCAAGTGGATGCGGCTGGCCGCGGCGACCGGACTCGCGACCGGTTTCTACCTCCTCGGCGCGATGACCGAGCAGGGCCAAGGCACACCGGCTGACCTGGCTGCGGCGGGGGAACTCTACCGCGAGGCGGCAATGCGCGGATTGCGGGCCGCGCAGGCGCGATACGGCTTGTTCCTGCTCGATGGCCGCGGCGGGACCAAGAAGGACCCGCAGGAGGGCGAATCCTGGCTGCGCCGCGCGGCTCTGCAGGGTGATATCGATGCCGCCGCACTTGTCGGCGACCTCTATTCCCGTGGTGGCGACCTGCCGCCGAATTTCGCCGAGGCGGGCATGTGGTACCGCCGCGCCGCGGAGGGCGGACATCGTGCCGCGGCCCGCGCGCTTGGGCTGATGAACCTCAATGGCAATGGCATACCGAAGGACCATGAAGAGGCCGCGCGCTGGTTTCGCATCTCGGCGGAAGGCGGCGATACCACGTCGCGCTACGATCTCGCCGCCCTGGCGCTGCAACGCGAAGCGGCGCCGGAGGAGGCGCAGCGAACCCGCGAATGGTTCGAGAAGGAGGCCAATGGCGGCGATCTCGTTGGCGCGTATAATTACGGCATCTGCCTCGCCGAGGGCGTCGGCGTCGCCCGCGATGACGCGCAAGCGTTGATCTGGCTGCGCCGCGCGGCTGCCTCGGTGGTCAATGCGCAGTATTGGTACGGACGCATGCTCGTCGAGGGCCGCGGCGCGGCGGCGGACCCGGTCGAGGGGCGCATCTGGATCGGCAAGGCCGCCGAGGCGGGTATGCTGGATGCGTTGGTGGCTTTTGCCGAGTTGCTCGTCAACGGCAGCGGCGGTGACAAGGACCACCCCAAGGCGCTGACCTATTTCGAGCGTGCGGCCAAAGGCGGCCATGTCGGTGCGATGTTTGCCATGGGCGCGATGCTCGGCGGCGGTCATGACGTACCGTGGGACCGTGTTGCGGCGCAGGGTTGGTTCCGCATGGCGGCCGAACGGGGCCACGCCTATGCAATGACGATGCTCGGCCGCTATCTCGCCCGCGGCCTGGCCGGCGATACCAATCTCGACGAGGCGCGGTTCTGGTTCACCCAGGCGGTGCAACTCGGCCTCGCCGAAGCACAAGGGGATCTTGCGGCCCTGGCAGCGCCGGCCGAACCGGTCGCCGCGGGCCAGCCGGCCGCGTGAACGACGCCCGGCCCGACGGGCCGTCCGAGGAGCCGACGCGGGTCGAGCCGCAGGGTGCTGCGGACCTCGGCCCCGGTGGTCCGGTGGCCAGGCCGGTAAAAACGCGCGCCGAATGGTTGCAGGCGCTTGCCGTGTCGGCGTGGCGAAAGGGGCAGGCGGCGGGGAGCACGGGCGATGCCCTCCCGTGGCTTGAGCGGGCGCATCGCATCGCACCGAGCGATGCGTCGATCGGCCTTGCCCTCGCCTCGGCGCGGATGCACGCCGGCACGTTGGGGCCGGCGATCGACTTGCTCGAATCCCTCGCGCGCGAGGGGGATGTGCGCGAAGTCTGGCTGTCACTGGCAACAATCCGCCACCGCGTCGGGGCGGCCGGGGCGGCGGCGACAGCACTCGCTGCGGCCTTTGGCGGGCATGCGTTGCCGCCGGCCGGGCATCTTCCGGATCTCGCCGACGCGATTGCCGAAGCCGCGGGGCGGCCGGGGTGGTGCGCCATTCGTCATGATGGCGCCCTGCTGCTGCGCCGTGTCGGTCGGTCCGCCGTATTGGGGCGGCCGCCTTTGGTTCGCATCGATGGTACCGCGACGCGTCGGCGGACGGGCAATGTCCCCGCCGATGCCCGGCGGGTTGAGGTGACTCTGGGGGGGCGGCATCTGCTGGGCAGCCCGATCCGGTTTGATGAAATCCGCCGCGTCGAGGGCGTCGTTCGCGCCGGCGCCGATGGCAGCATCGAGGGTTGGGCCTGGCACCCGGGCGCGCCCGAGGTCGATCCGCGGTTGATGGTGTGCAAGATCCGGCCAGACGGCGGGCTCGGTCCGGTGCTTGGCGAACTCGTCGCCGATGACCAGGACATGGTTGCCAGCAGGCCCTTGTCGCGGCCGCGACGTTTCCGTATCGCATCGGCGCTGCTGGTCGCGCAGGACGGGCTGGTCGCAGTGACGTCGCAGGACGGGCGGCATTTGCTTGGGAGCCCGCTGGCGCCCTTCGGCGAGCGGCAGACGGCGATGGCCGTGGCGCGCGCGGTCGCGCGGCGCTTTCCCGCCGAGCCGTCCGGCGAAGCGACGGCACTGGTGGCCGTCACCGGCGGCATTGCCGGCGTGCCGGCAGACGTGCGCGGAATTCGCATGCATTGTCCACCACAGCCGGATCGCCACGTGGCCGTCGTGGTGCCAGTCTACGGTCATGCCGGCCTGGTGGAGCAATGCCTCGCCTCGGTTCTGGAGACCGTTCCCGAGCGGACCAAAGTCTTCGTGGTGGATGATGCCTCGCCGGACCCCGCGATCGCGACACTTCTGGCGCGGTTTCGCGGCAATCGGCGGGTCGTGCTGATCCGCCATCCCTTCAACCGCGGTTTTCCGGGGGCGGCAAATACCGGCATAC
>JAPLOH010000355.1 GCA_026400845.1 Alphaproteobacteria bacterium | reverse complement strand
TCTGACGAGGCGGTGGCCCAGGAAGCCGCCGCGGTCGCCGACGCCCTCGACGCCGCCAACGTGGCGGCCACGCCGCGAACGAACCTCCGCGCCGCCGCCGCCGCAGTGCTGGCCGCCTGGGATGACCAGGACAACCGCGACACCGACATCATCGCAGCCCTCGAGGCGCCGATGGAAACGCTCCGCGCCCTGCTCGCCGAGAAGGCGCCTCGCGAGGCGACCGCACCGCGCAAGCCGCGCGAGGGGACCAAGCAGGAGGCGGTCCTCGCCCTGCTCCGCCGCACCGAGGGCGTCACAATCGCCCAGATCACCGAAGCCACCGGCTGGCAGCAGCACACGGTGCGCGGCTTCCTGGCAGGGCTGAAGAAGAAAGGCATCAAGGTCGAGACCCTGGAGAAGGTCCGCATGGTGGGACCGAACAAGGAGGGGGCCAAGGGGTCCTACTCGGTGTATCGCGCCGCAACCTGACCCCGGCGGCAATGAAAGGCTGCACCGCCGCCTGCGTAGGTCGGACGGCGGTGCATCCAAGTGCTCGCTCTGCTATGAATCCGCGTCAAGAATTGGGACAGCCGACGGGACATGCAGCCAGGCCTCCTCACATCGCCGCAAGTATTGCAGTGGCTGCAGGGCAAGGAGCCCGCGTGGACTATCCTTGCATTCGAAAGCTACCTCGCGCTGGGGCGGAAACCAGGTGAACCGGAGTGGGCGATTTCGCTTTCTGCGGTCGCAACGTCGCCGATGGCCAGGAGCGCGATGGCCTTCCTCGTCAAATTAGGCAAGGGCCAGTTGCTGACAAAGACCGGTAATCTGACCCGAGCCTTCGTCGCGCAGATGATCGCCGTCATCGACTGGCCCGGTTTCGACCCAGAGACGGAGTTCAGACTTCACAAGGTGATCAACGAACCAGACTTCCTTTTTCTCCATGCGCTTCGCATCTTTTGCGACCGCGCCAAGTTGGTTCGAGTCCAGAAAGGCGTACTACGCCTAACGAAAAATGGCAGGGCACTGGTCGAAGCGAACGACACTGGCCGTCTGAACCGGAAGCTATTCGAGGCGGCCTTTTGGCACACGAACCTTGCGTATTTTGACGGGTATAGCCTTGCACCTTGGCCGCAGAGCAATATTGGCCTGGCCCTTTGGTGCCTTTCGGTCGTCGCGCATGATTGGTGTTCGTCATCCGATCTGGTGAGGCTCTGCACGATACCAGTCAACGGCGTACTTGAGGAAGAAAGGGACTTCTCGGGGCAGCTGTTTGAGGCGCGGATACTGCGTCCGTTGGCTTGGTTCGGCCTTCTCGACGTCGAGGCAACACCTGATGAAACATACTCCTTCCTGCTGAACCGTCGCTATCGCAAGGCCGATGCGTTCGATCGTTTCATTGCATTTGATGTGGTTATCGAACGCGCCAATCATTTGATGCAATAGATGCAGGGATTCGGGATCGCTCTGGCTGGGTCCATGAGGGCGCCCTATGAGGTTGCCGCTGCTTTGGCGTCCCTGGCGGCGGCGATGTCGTTGAACGCCTCGCCGCCCCCGTCGCGCACCGCCTGCTTCCCGGTGAACTGCTGCCATCGCAGGATGGCCACGTCGCAATACGCAGGGCTGATTTCCATCGCCAGACACGCCCGACCCGTAGTCTCAGCGGCGATGATGGTGGTCCCGCTGCCGCTGAACGGCTCGTAGATCGCCTGACCCGCCTCGCTGTTGTTGATCATTGGCCGGCGCATACACTCGACCGGCTTCTGCGTGCTGTGCACCGTCGCCGCATCTTCGTCGCCCCCGTTGGCGATCGACCACAGCGTGGTCTGATCCCGCGCACCCTGCCAGTGTCCGATCTTGCCGTCGCGCACCGCGTAGAAGCAGGGTTCATGCTGCCAGTGATAGTCGCCGCGGCCCAGCACCAGCCGCGACTTTGCCCAGATGATCTGCGAACGGATGGTGAAGCCGGCGGCTTCCAGACTCTCAACAACCGTCCGGGTGTGGCGGCCGGCATGCCACACGTAGGCGACGTCGCCGGGGAACAGCGCCCAAGCCTCCCGCCAGTCGGCGCGGTGGTCGTTAAGCACCCGGCCGGTGCGCGCGGTGTCCGAGACGCCTGCGGCATTGCGCCAGGTCGGGTCATATTCCACCCCATAGGGAGGGTCGGTGGCCATGAGATGCGGCTTCTTGCCGTCGAGCAGGCGGGCGACATCGCGCGCGGCCGTGGCGTCGCCGCACAGCAGGCGGTGCTCGCCAAGTAGCCAGAGATCGCCCAGGCGGGTGACCGGATCGGCCGGAGGCTCTGGTGCTTCCGCATCTTCGTCGCCATGGGCACCATCATCCCCCCCATCGGTGGCCACGCCTGCCAGCAGGGCGTCGAGGGACGCAGCATCAAACCCCAGCGAGGCCAGGTCGAAGCCGTCGTCGCGGATACGGGCGAGTT
>JAPLOH010000331.1 GCA_026400845.1 Alphaproteobacteria bacterium | reverse complement strand
GCTGGCCGGCATCCCGTTCCGCCTATCCGTGCAATATTGGCGGTTCGCCGGGGTCGGAGACCTGCTCGGCGTCGCGGCGGCAAGCATCGCGGCGGCGGCGCTCTTCCCGGTGATATTGCACGAGGCCGGCATCCTCCCGGTCACCCTCGCCTTCCCCGCCATCCATGCGCTGGTGTTGATGGTGCTGCTGAGCCTGCCGCGCATCGGATACCGCCTGATGCGCGAAAATCCCGATCGGGAAGCCGGGGGGCGTGAAGGAATGGCCCAATCGGTGCTGCTGATCGGCGCCGGCGAGGGGGCCGACATCTTTCTGCGTGCGCTGGCCGCCGATCGCGCCGCCCCATTTGTGGTCGCCGGGCTGCTCGCCCTCGGCCGCGGCCAGACCGGGCGGCGGATCAACGGCCACGCCATAATCGGCGGCATCGACGACGCGGCGACCGTGCTGGCCCGGCTGCGCGCCGAGGAACGCCTGCCGGCCTCCCTGGTGGTGACCGACGCCGACATCCCCGGCGCCCGGCTCGCAGCCCTCATGGAGGTCGCCGACCGCGAGGGCCTCCGCGTCTTCCGCGCCCCCCGCCCCACCGCGCTCGACCCCGCGGGCACCGGCAGCGTCGACCTCAAGCCCGTCGCGATCGAGGACCTGCTGAACCGCCCGCAAATCCCGCTCGACCGCGCGGGCATGGCGCGGATGATCCACGGCCGGCGCGTGATGGTCACCGGCGCCGGCGGCTCGATCGGCTCCGAGCTGGTCCGCCAGGTGGCCGCCCTCGGCCCCGACCTCCTGGTGCTGCTCGACATCAGCGAATACGCGCTGTGGCAGATCGACCTCGAACTCGCCGAAAGCTTCCCCGCCGTCCCCCGCCGCGCGGTGATCGCCGATGTCCGCGACGTCCCGCGCATCGGTGCCGTGTTTGCCGAGTTGCGGCCCGATCTGGTGTTCCACGCCGCCGCCCTCAAGCACGTGCCGATCGTCGAAGCCAACCCGCTCGAAGGCCTGCTCACCAACGTCATCGGCACCCGCGCGGTGGCCGACGCGGCGCGGGCCAACGGCGCCATGGCGATGGTGGTGGTCTCGACCGACAAGGCGGTCAACCCGACCAGCGTGATGGGCGCCTCCAAGCGTCTGGCCGAGATGTATTGCCAGGCGCTCGATATCCTCGCCCAGGTGAGCGGGGGAATGCGCTGCCTGACCGTCCGTTTCGGCAACGTGCTCGGCTCCACCGGCTCGGTGGTACCCCTCTTCCAGCGCCAGCTCGCCCGCGGCGGGCCGCTCACGGTCACGCATCCCGACATGCAGCGCTATTTCATGACCGTGCGCGAGGCGGTCGGCCTGGTGCTCCAAGCCTCCGTGGTCGGCACCACCGAGAGCGCCCATGAAGGCGGCATCTTCGTGCTCGATATGGGCGAGCCGGTCAGGATCGTCGATCTCGCCCGCCAGATGATCCGCCTCGCCGGATTGCGCCCGGATATCGACCTCGAGATCCGCTTCACCGGGCTACGGCCGGGCGAGAAGCTGTTCGAGGAGATGTTCCACGGCAAGGAACCCCCCTCCCCCACCCGCTTCCCCGGCCTGCTGATGGCCACCCCCCGCACGTCGGACCCCGCTCTGGTCGGTCGCGCAATCGACGAACTCGCCAATTCCTGCCATGCCGGGCAGACCAAACTGGCTTTGGCCCAGCTTGCCCGAATGGTGCCAGAATTCGCGCATAACGCGGATGGCAGCATCGGCGCGGCGCGCGCCTGAAGGAACCTCCGTATGCCCGATTTTCCTACGACAGACGCCCCCATCCCCTTCCTCGACCTCAAGGCCCAGCAGCGCCGCATCGCGGCCGATCTGCGGGCGCGGATCGACCGGGTGCTGGAGCATTGCCAATTCATCCTCGGCCCCGAAGTCGCCGAACTCGAAGCCGCCTTGGCCGAATTCTGCGGCGCCAACCACTGCGTCACCATCTCGTCCGGCACCGACGCGCTGCAGATCGCCATGATGGCCGAGGACATCGGCCCGGGCGACGCGGTGTTCCTCCCCGCCTTCACCTACACCGCCACCGCCGAAGTGCCCCTCGTGCTCGGCGCCACGCCGGTTTTCGTCGACGTCGATCCCCGCACCTTCCAGATCAACCCCGACCACCTGGCCAGCCGCATCGCCGACACCCGCGCCGCCGGCAAACTCACCCCGAAAATGGTGATTGGCGTGGACCTGTTCGGCCAACCCGCCGACTGGCCGGCAATCTCGGCGATCGCCGCCCGCGAAAACCTCTTCACCCTCGACGACTGCGCCCAGAGCTACGGCGCCAGCCATCATGGCCGCATGCTCGGCACCCAGGCGGATGCCACCATCGCCAGCTTCTTCCCCTCCAAATCCCTCGGCGCCTATGGCGACGGCGGCGCCCTGTTCACCCAATCCGCCGAAAAAGCCGACCTCTACCGTTCACTGCGCACCCACGGCGAAGGCAAAACCCGCTACGAAGTGCTCCGCACCGGCATGAACGGCCGCATGGACACCATGCAGGCCGCCGTGCTGCTCTCGAAACTCACCGTCTTCCCCGACGAGCTCAAGGCCCGCGAACGCATCGCCCAGACCTATGACCGCCGCCTCGGCAACGCGGTGATGACCCCCGTGCGGGTGCCCGACAGCACCAGCGCCTGGGCGATCTACGCCATCCTCCTCCCCGACTCCGCCGCCCGCGATCGCATGCAGGCCGGGCTCAAATCCGCCGGGGTGCCGTCCGCGATCTACTACCCCAAACCCCTGCATCACCAGCCCGCCTACCAACCCACCCATGACGGCGCCGCCATGCCGGTCAGCGAAGACCTCGCCACCCGCATCATGGCCCTACCCATCCACCCCGACCTCACCGACCACGACCTCGATCGCATCTGCACCGCGGTGCTGGCGAACGTTTAAGCAAGCGTCTTCTTTCTTTGAAAAGAAAGAAGCAAAGAAACTTTTATCCCTCTCGTTTCCCCCTATCCCGCTGTGCGGGAGTAGGGGGAAGCCAACGGGTAAAAAGTTTTTGCTTCTTTTTTCAAAAAGAAGCGCTTCCTTCCCTTCGGCCTACTTCCGCCCCCGACCCAGCCAGGTGATGCCAATATCGCTGCGCGGGCGCGCGCGGCAGGCCAGTGTCTTGCCGGATTTCACCTGTTCGGCACCAAGCGACGCATCGCTGCGCGGCAGCAGGTCGATTTTTCCGGTGTCCAACTGGCTGATGCATGTCGCGCAATTGCCGGTTGCGCAGGCGTAGGGATAGTCGATCCCGGCGGCCAGGGCGGCCTGGAGGACGGTCTGGCTGGCCAGGCAGGCGATCGTTTCTCCGGTGTTGGAGATCGTTACACGATAGGCTTTGACGGCGCGTGCCATGCCCGCTCGCCCCTATGCCAAAGCCGCAAGGCGACGCGAGGCGGTGGCGCGGGTCGATCCCAACTCGGGATGGTACCACGCGACCGACGGAAAACGCACCAGGGCGTAGCCGTACAGCGCGAGACCGATGGCCGGCTCGGTGCCGATGACCTCCGTGCTGTGGATGTCGTGGTCCGCCATCGCCATGCCGGTGCCTGGCGCCACGATCACCTCGCCGAGGCGCACCACGGTGGCCCGGCCCGGCGTGCCGGCATCGTCGGTGCGACGATAGAAGACATGCCGCTCACTGCCGGATATGCCGGCGTTCACGCACCAGATGCCGTGGTCGTGCGGGGCTGCCTCCTTGCCCGGCAAATTGATCGTCAGATAAAGTCCGAGCCCGTCATTGTCCTCCACCAGCAGTGGATGGTTGCGGCCCTGCGCCACCGGGGCGGCAAAATCCGCGCCCGGGAACAACTCGGCCCGTTTGGCGAGCGCCGCCAGTTTGAGCTTGATCGCGTGCAGGGTGGAGGGGTTGATCCCCTCGTGCGCGGTGATCGCATGGACTTGCCGTATGAGTTTGGCACAGGCTTGGGCACGATGTTCGGCAACCGATGTTGCTGGCATGGAGGCGGGTTCCTGAACTGGATCTTGCGCAGAGTCGGCCGGATTCCGCTGCCCGGAGTGGTCGGCTTCAAGGGCAAACTTGGCGATTTCTCCGGCCGTTCGCAAGCCGCTCGTACAGGACGGGAAGCAAGCGCTTCTTTTTGTAAAAAGAAGCAAAAACTTTTTCCCCTTTGCCGCGCTCCCCCCGTGGAGAGGACGATGCGAACCGGGAAGGGATTTTTGATGACCCCGGCTACCTGGCGATCCGCAGTGCTTCGCCGCCATCCCGTCGCCGGAGCCGGAATTGCCGTGGCCGCGTGCAAGGCGGACAAAATCCGAGCGTGCCGATGCGTCGGCGCACGGGTTATTTGTTACGATATTGAAATATTCAACTGCGCCCCAGCGCGTCCAGGCTGAACTTGCGATTGCGCTGCACCAGTTCGACATGGCCGGCCGGCAAAAGTGGCGAGGCGAGCAGGCGGTCATTCACCGTGATCGCCTCCTCGTGGCGGCCGAGCCAGAAGCAGGCGACCGCGTATTCCAGCGGCACCAGATACTCGTAGACGGTCGCCTCGATGAACAGCCGTTCGGCGCCCGGCATCGGCACCTGCATCGCGCGGCTGAGGAAGATGATGGAGATGTGGTGCTGCGCCTTGTGCTGGTAGTGCATGGCGATGTTGTAGAGCGGCTCCGCCCGCGCCGGTTCGAACTGCCAGGCCGCCAGATAGCTCTCCATCGCCTCTGGCCAGCGCGCCGTGTCACGCTCCTGGGAGCGGGCGATCTGGTACATCGACACCCAGATCTCCTCCGGCCAGCCGCCCATCTCCATCCGCTTGCGGTAGTTGCGGATCGCCAGTTCATGCTCGCCGGCGTCGCGGTAGCTCTGCGCGAGATAGAAGACGTAGCGGGAATTGTCGGGCTCATCGAGCAGTGCCTGCTCGAGCACCAGCGCATCGCGGCGATAGGTATTGGGATCATGCGCGCGGGCGCCGTCGTGGTGCACGATGGTGCGCAGCCCCGGCAGCGTGCCTTCGGTCAGACCGGGCAGATCGCAGGTCATGTATTCGTGCAGCACGCCCTCGTAGCGCCAGGGCAGCCCGTCGCGCACGAGTTGCTTGCGCACGTAGCTCGAAGCGCCGTAGCGCACCGCGCAGAGGTAGGAGTCCTCCGTGAGGTGGGGCAGTTCCCAGCCTGGCGGCAGATCGATAAGTTCGTCGGCGTCGATGACGAAGATATAGTCGGCCCGCCCGCGCGCCAGGTTGAGCGCCTCGCTGCGGTTGTGCGCGAAGTTCTTCCACGGCCGCTCGAACACGGCGCCCGGAACGTCGTGGTAATGCGCCCGGATGATATCCTGGGTGCCGTCGGTCGATCCGGTATCGACGATCACCCAGTGGTCGACGAAGGGTCGCAGCGAGTCGAGGCAGCGCCGGATGACGTGCGCCTCGTTCTTGACGATCATGCACAGGCAGATGGTTTGGCGTTGGGTGCTCATCGTTCCGCGAGCCTATGCCGTTTGCCTTGCGATTCCCAGCCGTGCGAAGCAGGGGGGACCGAAGCGGGGGGGACCGAAGCGGGGGCTACTCATGTGATCTTGCCGTTGGCGAACTGCACCGCGGCGTTGATGAAATTGATCGTCGTTCCGTCAGACAAGATCGCCTGCGAACCCACCTGGCCGAACGGGCTGGTTCCGGTCGCGGCGTAGAATGTCAGGCTTTGCACACTCGGATGCCCGGCACTGGCCGAGACGTCGAAGACGTCGAAGCCGGGCAGGAAGTCCCCGATCGTATTGCTACCGCCCGCGAACGCATCGAAATAAGTGTTCCCGGTGAGGCCGCCGGGCCCACCGACATTGTGCTGGCCATAAACCGTCGAAGCACCAGTGCCGAATTCGATCACGTTGTTGCCGCCGACGGCGCCGATCACTGTGGTGACGCCGCTGCCGGTGACGAAGGTGACCCCACCCGTCGCCGAGTCGGAGGCGAACAGCACCGCACTGCCGGGGCCGGCAATCAACAAATCGCCGGCCGCATTGGCCTGCAGCACATCGCCATTACCGCCGCCGATGAGCGTCGCCGCCCCGGGGATGGTGCTGGTCTGCATGTTGTTGCCGCCCGCACTGCCGCCCTGGAACCAGCCGGAGCCGGCGAAGACGGTCGCTGAACCGCTGAACGGATCGGCATTGAGCGCAACGCCGCCGATTGTCGCACTGCCGCCATACAACGTCTCGTTGCCGCCGTTCCCTGCGAGAACGATCACGTTGCCGGCCCCAGGTGCGATCTGGCCGCGGCCACCGTCGGGAATGTAGATGAGGTTCACCCCGGCCCCGCCGATCACCGATACGGGAACGCTCGACGGCCCGCTCACCGCGATCACGTCGGTGCCCGGCTGCCCTTCAACGCGCACCGCACCGCCGGCGATGATGTTGACCAGGGCATTGGCGAACACCCGAACCGTACTGCTGCCCAATGTCGCATCGATGATGGCCGCCCCGCTGCCGAGATCGCCGCTCGGCCCGCCGTCCACGGTGATCAGCGCGGCGGAGGTGGTGAACGCCTGGCGGATATAGTTGTTGCCGCCGCCAAGGTAGATTTCACCGGCGGTGGAGGTGTTCTGGTAGATCAGCGTGCTCTGGTTGCCCGACACGACCGTGGTGTTGGCGCCGCCGATCGCGGCCACGACGGCGCTGCTGGCGTTGCTCAGCGAGTAGTAGGTCGACGGTATCAGGCCCAGGTTGCTGCCGCCGCCGCCGACCGTGACGACCGCCCCACCAAGGAAGGCAGGCGCCGCCGGCGCCGGTAGCACCCCTGAACCCCCCGCCCAGTTGATCTGCGCGAGAAAGCCCGATTTCACAACCGCGTTCACCTGCTCGAGCGCGAGCTGCGCCGCTCCGGCATTTGCCGGCGACGTGAACGGAACCCAGATGCTCGCGGTCGGCGTGGTGAAGACATTCACCCCGGTCGGTCCAGTCCCCCCGGTCCCTCCAGTCGGCCCAGTCCCTCCAGTTCCCCCGGTGGGCCCGGTCCCCTGGTTGACGATCCCAGTCCCACCATCAGCACCGGTTCCTCCGGTCGGCCCGGTTGGACCAGTGGCACCCGTTAGACCTGTCGCGCCGGTCTCGCCTGTCGAACCGGCGGCACCGGTCGAACCCGTGGCGCCAGTCAGGCCAGTCGCACCCGTCGAACCAGTCGAACCGGTGGCGCCAGTTAGACCAGTAGCACCCGTCTCACCCGTCGAGCCGGTGGCGCCAGTCAGACCAGTCGCGCCCGTCTCACCAGTCGAACCAGTGGCACCAGTCAGGCCAGTCGCGCCCGTCTCACCAGTCGAGC
>JAPLOH010000160.1:6968-9720 GCA_026400845.1 Alphaproteobacteria bacterium | reverse complement strand
GCCGAGGGGGCGGCGACGCACACATTCGCGCTGCTGTTCGATGCGGCGCGGGCATCGCGGCTGGTGGAGCACCACCATCGCGACACCGGGCTGCCCTCGCTGCACGAAGTGCTGCAGGCGGCGTTGGATGCGACGTGGCGGGCGCCGGGCGAGGCCGGCCTTGCCGCAGCGGTAAAGATGCGGGTGGAGCATGTGATGCTCCGGCATTTGATGGCGCTCGGGGCGCGCGAAGAGTCCCCTGCCCCGGTGCAGGCCATCGTCGCCGACGTGCTGGCGGACCTGCGGAATTTTCTGGAGGAGACAACCCCCGCCGATCCGGTGCTACGCGCTCACCGCCGCGCCGCACTCGCCGCCGTCGCAGCATTCGAGCGGGACCCAGCGCGCTTCCGCACCCCCGGCACATTGCCGCCGCCGCCGGGAATGCCGATTTGATGATGAGTTGTGGGAAGCCTCTGGAACATCCAGCCACATTCCCCTAGCTTGTCGGTTCACGTCAGAATCCTGGGCCGCCAAGGTCCGCTGGGAGGGGAAAAGAGATGACCAATCGCCGCACATTCCTTGGCTATGCGACCGCTCTGGCCGCGACACCTGTCGCCGAGGCCCTTGCCCAGGCAGTCCAGGCGACCGGCTCGGTGACGCAATCCGGCCTCGTCGGCAAGCTTGAGGGGCCGACCCCCGCGGGCGGGCCGACGCCGACCAAATTCGGCGAAGCTCCGCAACTTGCGGAACTGGTCAAGGCCGGAAAACTGCCGCCGGTCGAGAAGCGCATTCCCGAAGAACCGATGGTCATCAAGCCGCTGGAGAGCGTCGGCAAGTACGGCGGCACCTGGCGCCGCGCCTTCATCGGCCCGTCGGACGGCGAGAACGGCAACCGCATCATGGCCTCCGACAAGCTGCTGTTCTGGGACCATACCGGCAGCAAGATCGTCCCTTGCGTCGCCAAGAGCTATGAGATCAGCGCCGATGGCCGGGTCACCACCCTGTTCCTGCGCAAGGGCATGAAGTGGTCGGACGGCGCGCCGTTCACGGCGGATGACTTCATGTTCTGGTTCGATGACCTCTACTCCAACAAGGACATCGTGCCGGCACCGATCGCCGACATGTCGGCCGGCGGCAAGCCCGGCAAGGTGGTGAAAATCGACGCCACGACGGTGCAGTTCGTTTTCGAAAACCCGTATTTCCTGTTCCCCTCGATGCTCGCCGGTGATACCTCGATCGGCGGCGGCCAATCGACCCGCCAGTCCGGCGGCAACACCGCAGCCGGCTACGCCCCGGCGCACTACCTCAAGCAGTTCCTGCCGAAATACTCCTCCGAGGCCGAGGCGAACGCCAAGGCCAAGGCCGCGGGCTTCGATAATTGGGTGCGCATGCTGCATGTCCGCAAGGACTGGCAGCTCAACGCGGAACTGCCGACTCTTGGCCCGTGGCGCACTGTGACACCGATCAACACGCCGACCTGGGCGATGGAGCGCAACCCGTTCTATTACGCCGTCGATACCGCCGGCAACCAGCTGCCCTACATGGACCGCATCGTGATGACGCTGGCCGAGAACATCGAGGTCGTGAACCTCAAGGCCATGGCCGGAGAGCTCGACCTGCAGGAGCGTCATATCGACCTGCAGAAGCTGCCGGTGATCCTGGAGAACCGCGATCGCGGCAAGTATGACGTGCATCTCGATCTCGCCTTCAATGGCGCCGACACCGCGCTGCACGTCAACATGGACTTCCGTGGCGACCCGGTGATCGGCAAGCTGCTCGGCACCGCCGATTTCCGCCGCGCGCTGTCGATGGGCATCGATCGTGACCAGATGAACGACACCTTCTGGCTCGGCCTCGCCACCCCCGGCTCCTCCGCCCCGGCGGAATCGATGCCGGAGAACCCCGGCCCCGAATGGCGCAAGAAATGGTCGACGCTCGATGTCGCCCAGGCCAACAAGTTGCTCGACGGCATCGGCCTCGCTCAGAAGGACAGCGAGGGCTACCGCCTGCGGCCGGACAACGGCAAGCGCCTGGTGATCGAGCTGCTCGCGGTCAAGGCGTTCATGGACTGGCCGAAGCACGCCGAGATGATCGCCCAGCATTGGCGCAAGATCGGCATCTACGGGGACGTCAAGGAGGCCGAGCGCGGCCTCGCCTTCCGCCGCCTGCTGACCAGCGACCACCACATCTTCGTCTGGACCAATGGCGGCACCGAATTGCTCTATCTCTACCCGAGCTGGGCGCTGCCGACCGACATCTCGAACGGTGCCTACGGTATCGAGCATGCCAAGTGGTATGCCTCCAACGGTACCCAGGGCACCAAGCCGGCCGACCCGAAGATGATCGAGGCACTCGAACTGTTCCGTTCGGCGGCCGCCAAGCAGGAAGGTGAGCGCAACAAGATCGCCCAGGATATCTGGAAGATCATAGTCGACCAGCAGTTCACCATCGGCACCTGCGGACAGTCGCCGGCATTGATGGGCGTGCGCATGGCCAGCCGTCGCCTCGGCAACATTCCCGGCCGCACCTGCATCGCCCAGCATTGCCGCACCCCGGGCAGCGCGCGGCCGGAGAGCTGGTTCTACAAGACATGATTGATCGGCTGACAAGGGCGGCGCCGTGATCACATTTCTCGTGCGCCGCCTGGTGCTGGGCGTCTTCACCATCTGGCTGATCTCGATCCTGTCTTTCGTGATCATCCAATTGCCACCGGGCGACTTCGTCGACGCCTATGTCGCGAGCCTCGCCGCCTCGGGCTCCTCGGTATCCGCCG
>JAPLOH010000160.1:0-6956 GCA_026400845.1 Alphaproteobacteria bacterium | reverse complement strand
TATCCGCCGAGGAGGCCGATGCGCTGCGCCAGCTCTACGGGCTCGGCCAGCCGGTGTATGTCCAGTACGGCAAGTGGATCAGCCGTGTCGTCACTGGGAATTTCGGCGAAAGCATGGAGTGGCGCCGGCCGGTCACCGAGGTTATCGGCGACCGCCTGTGGCTCACCCTGCTGTTGTCCCTCGCCGCATTGATGCTGACCTGGAGCCTCGCACTGCCGATCGGCATCTACTCCGCGGTACGCCAGTATTCGATCGCCGACTATATTTTTACCCTGATCGGCTTCATCGGCATTGCGGTGCCGAACTTCCTGCTCGCGTTGATCATCATGTATTTTACCTTCGTGTATTTCGATGTCAGCGTCGGCGGCTTGTTCTCCGCCGAATTCGCGACGGCGCCGTGGAGCTGGGCCAAGGTCGGGGACCTGATGGAGCATCTCCCGCTGCCCGCCGTCATCCTCGCCCTCGGCGGCACCGCGCAGCTCATCCGCATCATGCGCGCCAATCTGCTCGACGAGCTGCGCCGGCCCTACGTGGTCACAGCCCGGGCCAAGGGGCTGTCGGAATTCCGCACCGTGATGAAATACCCGGTGCGCGCGGCACTGAACCCTTTCGCCAGCAACATCGCCTATTTGTTCCCCTATCTCGTCTCCGGCAGCGTCATCATCTCGATCGTGCTCGGCCTGCCGACCGTGGGGCCATTGCTGGTCAAGGCCCTGCTCGCCAAGGACATGTTCCTCGCCGGCTCGATCGTGCTGATGCTCGGTGTGCTGACGGTGGTGGGCACTTTCATCTCCGACCTTGTGCTGATGTGGGTCGATCCCCGCCTGCGCCATCAAATGGACTGAGCGATGCTGGGTTTCCTCCTCGGGCGCCGTCCCGCCCTCAGCCAGGCCGAGCGCTTCGCCGTGGCGACGCAGCTGCAACTGACGTGGTGGCGCTTCAAGCGGCACAAGGTGGCGATGGTCAGCCTGGTCGTCGTCGCGCTGTTCTACCTCGTCGCCATCGGCGCCGATTTCCTCGCCACGACCGACCCGCACGCGACCGATTCCCGAACCAGCTACATCGCGCCGCAGCCTATCCAGTTCTTCGAGGCCGACGGAAGCTTCAGCCCGCATGTCTACGGGCTGAAAGGGGTGCGCGACCCGAGGACGTTCAAGCTGATCTACACCGTCGACCCCAGCCGCCACGTCGCGATCGATTTCTTCGCGCCGGGCTACGAATACAGTTTCCTCGGCATCAGGACGTCCACCCATTTGTTCGCGCTGCGCGACCCCCAGCGTGGCGACGGGATCTTCATCCTCGGCACCGACCAGCTCGGGCGGGATGTGTGGTCGCGCCTGATGGTGGCGACGCGCGTGTCCCTCACGATCGGCCTCGTCGGCGTGTCGATCAGCCTGTTCCTCGGCGTGCTGCTTGGCGGCATATCCGCGCTGTACGGCGGGCTGGTGGACAACGTCATCCAGCGCACCATCGAGGTCATCCGCTCGATGCCGACCATCCCGCTATGGCTCGGGCTGGCCGCGGCGCTGCCCAATGACTGGAGCGTGACGCAGATCTATTTCTCCATCACCATCATCATTTCCCTCCTCGCCTGGACCGACCTTGCCCGCGTCGTCCGCGGCAAGTTCCTCGCTTTGCGCGAGGAGGAGTTCGTGATGGCCGCCGAGTTGGCCGGCGCCTCGACCGGGAGGATCATCTTCCGCCACATGCTGCCGAGCTTCCTCAGCCACATCATCGCCGCCGTCAGCCTCGCGCTGCCGGCGATGATCATCAGCGAGACCTCGCTGTCCTTCCTCGGCCTCGGGTTGCGCCCGCCGGCGATCTCCTGGGGGATCCTTTTGCAGGATGCACAATCCATTCAGTCCCTCGCCCTCGCGCCCTGGCTGCTCGCGGCCGCCGTGCCGGTGATCCTGGTGATCCTGGCGTTCAACTTCCTCGGCGACGGCCTGCGTGACGCGGCCGATCCCTATGGTTGAGCCGATCCTGTCCGTGCGGGGCCTGCACACCTCCTTCAGCGCGCAGGAGGGAACGGTGCGTGCGGTCGATGGCGTCAGCTTCGACGTCTTCGAGGGCCGCACGCTTGGCGTGGTCGGCGAAAGCGGCTGCGGAAAATCGGTCACCGCGCGATCGATCCTCGGCATCGTCGAGCGTCCCGGCCGGGTCACCGGCGGGGAAATCCTGCTGCGGCGGGCGGGTGGCGGCGCGCCGGTCGATCTGCTGAAGCTGTCGCCCGACGACATGCGCAAAGTCCGCGGCCGCGAGATCGGGCTGGTGTTCCAGGAGCCGATGGCGTCTTTCAGCCAGTACTACACCATCGGCAACCAAATCGGCGAGGGCATAAGGCTGCATCTCGGCCTCAATGCCAAGGCCGCCCGCGAGCGGGCCATCGAACTGCTGGACATGGTTGGCGTGCCGCAACCCTCGCGGCGGGTGGACGAATATCCGTTCCAACTTTCCGGCGGCCTGCGCCAGCGGGTGATGATCGCGATGGCGCTGTCCTGCGATCCGCGCGTGCTGATCGCCGACGAACCTACGACCGCGCTGGACGTGACGACGCAGGCACAAATTCTCGACCTGCTGCGCGACCTTCAGCAGAAGCATGGGCTCGCGATCATCCTGATCACCCACGACATGGGGGTGATCGCTGAAATGGCGCACGATGTTGCCGTGATGTATCTCGGGCGCGCCGTCGAAACCGGCCCGGTGCGCGATATCTTCGGCGAACCGCGCCACCCCTATACGCGAGCCCTGCTGCGCTCGATCCCCACGGTATTGGCGAAACCACGCTCGCGCTTGCCGACGATCGAAGGCTCCATCCCGCATCCGTTCAACCGCCCCGTCGGCTGCGCCTATCATCCGCGCTGCGTCGAGATCGTCGACGACCAGTGCCGCACCGAGGAACCGCCGGAAGCGGGCCCATCGACGCATCGCATCCGCTGCTTCCTGCATGGCGGCCGCGCTGCGACAGGGGCTGCACAATGAGCGAGACGCTGCTCGAGGTCCGCGACCTCAAGAAGTATTTTCCGATCCGCAAAGGCCTCCTGCGCCGTGTCGCCGGGCAGGTGCGGGCGGTCGATGGCGTGAGCTTCATGGTCCGCAAAGGCGAGACCCTCGCTTTGGTGGGCGAGAGCGGCTGCGGCAAGACCACGGTGTCGCGCTGCATCCTGCGTGCCCTTTCGACCACGGAAGGCGAAATCAATTTCACCATCGGGGGCAAGACCGTCGATCTCGCCAAGATGACGCGCGCCCAGCTCCGCCCGCTGCGCCGCCATATGCAGATGGTGTTCCAGGACCCCTACTCCTCGCTCAACCCGCGCATGGTGGTGGGCGATATCATCGGCGAGCCGCTGCTGATCAACGGCATGTCGAACCGCGCCGAGCGCCGGCGGCGCGTGCTGGAATTGATGGAGCTGGTCCAGCTTCCGGCCGCCTACATCAACCGCTTCCCGCACGCCTTCTCGGGCGGCCAGCGCCAGCGCATCGGCATTGCGCGCGCGCTGGCGCTCAACCCGGAGCTGATCGTCGCCGACGAACCGGTCTCGGCGCTGGACGTCTCGGTGCAGGCACAAATCCTCAACCTGCTGCTCGATTTGCAGGATCGGCTGCGCCTCACCATCCTGTTCGTGGCACACGACCTTTCGGTGGTGAAGCACGTCGCCGACCGGGTGGCGGTGATGTATGTCGGCCGCATGGTCGAAGTGGCGGAGACCGAGGCGCTGTATTCCCGCCCGCTGCATCCCTATACCGAGGCGCTGCTGTCCGCCGCCCCGGCCCCGGTGCCGGATGCCATCAGCAACCGCATCATTCTCGAACGCGAAATCGCCGACCCCGCCAACCCGCCGCCCGGCTGCGCGTTTCATCCGCGCTGCCGTTACGCCACCGAGCGGTGCAAACAGGAACGGCCGGAAATGGCCGAGGTGGAGCCCGGGCGCTATGTGGCCTGCCTGCGCTGGGACGAATTGTCGCTCCGCGGCATAGCCGCAATGACCTGAAGCCGCGCGACGTTACCTTACGTTTCTTGACCCTGTTCGTGGCCTGGCGAGGATGACGGCAATAGCCATCGCGCCGCCACGTGCCAGGAGCCTCAATGCCGGTCACCCTCCCCGCCGAACTCGCCGCCACCATCCTGCGGGAGGTCCTCGTCGGCCTCGTCCGACGCGACGGGCCGGTGCTCACCTCCCATCAGTTCGCGGTGTTCCTGACCTGCTACACCGTCCCCGATGATCACACCGTGCGCGGCCTCGCACGGCGGCTCGACGTATCGAAGTCGGTGATCACCCGTTCGCTGGACAAGCTCGCGGCACTCGGCCTCGCCCAACGCCGGCCAGACCCGCAGGACCGCCGCAGCGTTCTCGTCGCCCACACCGTCGCCGGTGCCGCGTTGATGCTGGAGATCACCGGGGCGGCCGTTCAGTCAGCTGAGGGGTGGCAGGGCTAGCACCGGCCCCGCCCGCTGCCCAAGCGGGTGATGGGCGCACGGAGAAAAATTTACGGCCGCCAGGAATTTGACCTTGCAATTGACCAATTAGTTATTTATATACTCCATTCAGAAATCAGGAGTGACAAATACCCTATGGCCCACCTGCCCGCCCCTCCCCCGATCGCCGCGCCCGGCATCGCCGCTTTGTGTGCGCTGCTGCACGCGTTGCTGGCCGCCCTGCTCGGGGTGGCCAGGCCGCGCGACTGCGCGCTGTCGGGGACGATGGAGGGCGTGCTGCGCGCGGCAGCGGAGATCGATCTGGAAGACGAGCCGGAGGTGGAGTGGATCCTCGTGCCGGCGCCGTGGCGGGCCGGGTTCTGGTGGGTGAAGCCGCGTGGGAGCGCCCATATGGCGGCGAGCCCCTGCCGGTGCGGGTCGCGCGCGGCGCGGGTGCGTGCGCCGCCATGCCGTCTTGCACCCTTCGGAGGCTTGATAACCGGCATGGCCTGACGGCGATGCGCGGGGGATTTCGCGCGCCTGCGCCCCCGTTCTTTCAAAATTTCATCTGCGGGATGGCCGCTTCAGACTTCAATGGCCTCGGATTGGCCCGTGCTTGCCGCGCGGATGCCGGAATAGAGGATGGCGGTGGCGGCGAGGTTCATCGGGATGGCGAGCGTGGGGTGGAGCGGCGCGCCGGTTTCGAGATGGTGCAGGAAGGCCTCGCCGATGCTCGCCTCGGCCGCCGGCAGGTCCTCGCCTCTGATAATCTCGTCCGGCCCGGCGCCTTTGGTGCGGTAGATCAGGATATCCGGGCCGTCGATCACCATGGTGCCGCGCGTGCCGTAGAGGATCGGCCCGTTGGGCATTCCGTTATGGATGGTGGTCCAGCTGGCTTCGATGATGGCGAAGGCACGGGGGAAGCGGAGCAGCAGGACAGCGTTGTCGTCGGCGTCGCCGGGGCTCATCAAATTGGCGCGCATGGCCTGGACGGTGGAAGGCGGCGCATCGAGCAGCCAGGCGGCGAGGCAGGCGCCGTAGCAGCAATAGTCGAGCAGGGCGCCGCCGCCATCGGACTCGCGGTGCCACCATTCGGCGGATTTCTCGGCCTCGGAGACCAGGCCGATCACAGTATTGCCGGGATGCAGGCTGCCATGGGCGAGCGGGCCGAGCGAGGCGGCGTTGCGCCATTTCAGCTCCCAGACATCGCCGATGGCGCCGACCGCCAGCAATTCCTTGGCCTTGCGGAGGGCGGGACGCCAGGCAATCGGCCAGTTGACGGCGAGCGTGACACCATGGGACGCGGCGGCCTCCACCATGCGGCGTGCATCGACGAGGCTGGCGGCCATCGGCTTCTCGGTGACCATATGGACGCCGGCTTCGGCCAGCGCCTCGGCGATTTCGGCATGGCGGGAGATCTCCGGGCAGAAAATCGCGATGTCGAGGTTCTCGGCGGCGATCATCTCCCGGTAGTCGGCGTAGGCGCGGGGATTGCCCGGCTGGGCCAAAGCGCGGGCGAGATTGGCGCGGCGGCTGCCCTCCACCGTGGTCAGCGAGGGGCTGTGGGGCACGGTGTCCGCACAGGCCACGAGATCGACCCGGCCGGTGGCGAGGAAGCGGTCCACCAGCTCGTTCACGTGCATATGGGCGAAGCCGATCACCCCCAGCCGGTATCGGCGGGCCATGGCGGGCTACAGCAGGTCCGCCACCGCTTCGCGGTAGCGGGTGATGGCGTCGAGATGGGCGGCGTAGGTGGTGCCGGCGATGCGGGAGTGGATGGCAGAGTTGAAGGTGGTGTGGATGGTGGCGTGGGTGACGCCGGCCGCCTTCCAGAAGGCGATCTCCTTGCGCCAGTCATCGGGGCCGCCCTTGCCGGCGGAGACCCAGACCTCGATGCCGACATCGGCGGGGTCGCGCCCGGCCTCGCGGGTGAGGCGGCGGAGTTTCTCGAAGGCGGCGAGGGCGTCGTCGCCGGGGGGCCAGGCGTTGGGCATCATGCCGTCGCCGTACATGGCGGCGCGGCGAAAGGTGGCCTCGACATGGCCGCCGAACCACACCGGCACCTTGCCGGAGGGCGGGCGGGGATTGATGCCGCCATCATCGAGTTCGTGGAACTCGCCTTTGAAGGTGACATGCGGGTTGGCCCACAGCGCCTGCATGAAGCGCACCTGCTCCTCGGAGATTTTGCCGCGCTTGTGGAAATCGACGCCGAGGCCCTGGAACTCGATCTCGTTCCAGCCGACGCCGACGCCGAGGCGGAAGCGGCCCTCGGAGAGGATATCGAGGCAGGCGGCCTGCTTGGCGACCAGGGCGGCCTGGCGCTGGGAGAGGATCAGCACGCCGGCGGCGAAGCCGATCTTGCTGGTGACGCCGGCGAGGTAGCTGAACAGCACGAAGGGGTCGTGATAGGCCGTCGCGGTGGTGCCCATGCGGCGGCCGGCGGTGTCGGCGGCGGGGTTCTTGCCGAGGACATGGTCGGGGCCGACGAGGTAGTCATAGCCGAGGCCTTCGGCGGCCTGCGCGTAGTCGCGCAGTATGG
>JAPLOH010000217.1:8045-12957 GCA_026400845.1 Alphaproteobacteria bacterium | reverse complement strand
GCGGCGCTGGTCGCCGAGAATGACTTCCTCCGACTGCACCTCGTAGTCGAGCAGGCGCCGATCGAAGCTGATCACCGTCTGGATCAGCGGGATGCGCGCGTAGAGCCCGGGGGCGGTGATGACGCGGACGGGGTTGCCGAACTGGGTGATCAGCACCTGTTCGGTTTGCTGCACGGTGAACAGGCTGGAGCCGATGCCGAGCACGAGCACCACGGCGGCAGCGGCGAGGATCGTTGCGACGCGGCTCATGGCGAGGTCCCCCGGACGGGTGCAGGTGGTATCGGCACCGGTCGTCCGGCGATCGGCGGCGGTACTGACGTCGAGGGAGCGCGGCCGGTCTCGCCGAGCGGCAGGAAGGGCACGATGCGCTGCAACTGGTTGTCGACGATCACGCTCGGCGTGCGGGTCAGGATGTCCTGCATGGTCTCGATGTAAAGGCGCTGCAACGTCACATCCTTGGCGGCCTCGTATGCTTTCAAAACGGAGAGGAAGCGCTGCGCCTCGCCGCCGGCCTGGGCAATCGAGGTCTGCCGCGCGCCATCGGCCTCGGCGACCAGCCTTGCGGCATCGCCGCGGGCGCGGGGGATGATGTCATTCCTGAACGATTCCGCCTCGTTGCGGGCTCGGTCGGCGTCGGTGTTGGCGCGCTGGACGTCACGGAAACTGTCGATGACGGCGGCGGGCGGATCGACCTTCTGGAGCTGTACCTGGGTGACCTCGACGCCCGACAGGTACTGGTCGAGAATCGCCTGCACGCCCTTGGTCACCTCGGCCTCGATGCGCGCGCGGGCATCGGTCAGCGCCGGCTGGATCGGGGTGCGGCCGATCACCTCGCGCATCACGCTCTCGGCGGCGGATTTCACCGTGTAGTCGGGCCGGCGGGTATTGAACATGTAATGCACGCCGTCACGGATGCGCCAGAAGACCGCGAAATTGATGTCGATGATGTTCTCGTCGCCGGTCAGCATCAAGCTTTCCACCGCGATATCTCGCATCGCCTCGCGCGTGGCGCCGCGGGCGGCCAGGCCGAATTCACCGCCCGAAGTGAAGCCGACCTCGGTGCGGTTGATGCGGGTGACGGCGAGGGTAGTGACGCCTTCGATCGGCCACGGCAGGTGGTAGTTGAGGCCCGGCAGGGTCTTGCGATCGAAGGCTCCGAAGCGGAGCACAAGGCCCTGCTCGTCCGGCTGCACCCGATAGAACCCGCTCGACATCCAGCCGAGCACCAGCAGAATCGCGATCAGCGCGAGGCCGCGCCAACTGGAGAAACCGCCACCCGAGCCACCACCACCGCCGCCGCCGCCGCCGAAACCGGGCGGCAGGACGCCGCGCAGGAAACCCTGGGCGCGGGAGATGATGTCATCGAGTTCCGGCGAGCCGCCGCGATAGGGGCCACGCGGACCGCCGCCCCAGGGGCCTTGCGGACCCTCCGGCCGATTCGGCCCGGGGCGCGGATCGCCGCCGCCGGGTGTTCCCCAGGGGCCCGGGTTGGGGCCGGGGCCTCCACCGCCGGTGCCGCCACCGCCAGATCCTCCGCCGCCAGGGCCGCTTTTCGGGGGGCCGCCAGGCTCACCAGTGTTCCAAGGCATCGGCGCGGGAAGCTCCTTATTGGGTCGTCGGGTGGGGACATTATGCCGGTCGGCAAAAATGCGGCATTGGCAGAACGGCGCGGCAGGGCCATATCGCTCGTCATGTCCCGTCTGCATATTGACCGGCTCCTGAAGGTTTTCAAGCGCATGAGCGAACCCACCCCCGATCTGTTGCGAACCAAGCTGCGCGGAGTGACCGATCCCGCCTCCGGACGCGACATCGTCACCGCCGGCCTGGTCGAGGAAATCCTGATCAAGGGCGGTCTGGTCCATGTCAGCCTGCTCACCGATCGCGCCCATGCGGCGGCAATGGAGCCGGTGCGCGCCGAGGTGGAACGGCTGATGTCCGCCGTTGACGGGGTCAAAAACGCGACCGCGGTGCTGACCGCCCACACCAAGGCCGCACCGCCCGCGGCACCGGCCGCGCATGGCCATGGCCATGGCCATGGCCACAGCCACGGCAACGCGCAGCCGGCCTCGGCGGCCAAGGCCGTGCTGCTGCCTGATGTGAAGGCGATCGTTGCCGTCGCCTCCGGCAAGGGCGGCGTCGGCAAGTCGACCGTCGCAGTCAACCTCGCGGTCGCGCTCGCCCGCCAGGGGCTGCGGGTCGGCCTGCTCGATGCCGATATCTACGGCCCCAGCCTGCCGCGCATGCTCGGCCTCTCGCGCAAGCCCGAAGTGCGCGGCGACAAAATGCTGCCCCTGCCGGCCTGGGGGCTGAAGGCAATGTCGATCGGCTTCCTTGTCGAGGAGGAGACGCCGATGATCTGGCGCGGCCCGATGGTGATGGGGGCGCTGGAGCAGATGATGGGGCAGGTCGAATGGGGGCCGCTCGACATCATGATCGTCGATATGCCGCCCGGCACCGGCGATGCGCAGCTCACCATGGCCCAGCGGGTGACGCTGGCCGGCGCGGTGATCGTCTCGACGCCGCAGGACATCGCGCTGCTCGATGCCCGCCGCGGCGTGCGGATGTTCGAGCGCACCAAAGTGCCGCTGCTCGGGCTGATCGAGAACATGAGCTTCTTCTGCTGCCCGAACTGCAACCACCGCTCGGAAATCTTCGGGCATGGCGGGGCGCGGATGGAGGCGGAGCGGCTTGGCTGCGAGTTCCTCGGCGAAGTGCCCCTGGTGGTCGACATTCGCACCGCCGCCGATGCCGGCACCCCGGTTGTCGCCTCGGCCCCCGACAGCCCGCCGGCCCAGGCCTTCGCCGCCATCGCCCGGCGGCTGTGGGACAAGGTGAACGGCGAGATCGTCAGGAGCGGCCCGCGCATCGTGATCAGCTGACGCCAACCGAGTGAGCAGGGCCGGCATCGGCCGGTAACGCGCGGTTAATCACTCTCCGGTAGCTGGATGCGAGGCGGCCAATATGGTCCGCCGCCATCCTAAAACAGGAGAGCCGGATGCGCGATGCCGCCCCGTCACCCGTCAGTCGTCCCGGTGCGGCGTGTCTGCCGGCGGTCGCCTTCGCAGCAGTGCTGACACTCATCGCGCCCCGCCTGGCCCAGGCGTTGCCGAGCTTCGCCGAACAAACCAACCAGCCCTGTGCCGCCTGCCATGTCGGCGCCTTTGGCCCGCAGTTGAAGCCATACGGGCGGGACTTCAAGCTCTACGGCTATACCGCGAGCGACGGAAAATCGCACCTGCCGCCGTTCGCCGCGACGCTGATGACATCCTTCACCCGCACAGCCGCCAATCAGCCTGGCGGCGCATCGCGGTGGTTTGCGCCCAACAACAACGCGGCGATCGACGAGGCCTCACTCTACTATGCCGGCCGGCTAACCGAGCAGGTCGGTGCCTTCATCGAGGCGAACTATGATGGCGTGAGCCGCCAGATCACCATCGGCAAGACCGACATCCGGCATGCCCGGGACGCCAACCTGTTCGATCACGATTTCGTCCTCGGTATCACCCTCAACAACGCCCCCACGGTTGCGGATTTATGGAACTCGGTGCCGGCCTGGGGGTTCCCCTACAACAGTACTAAACTCGCGCCGACGCCGCTCGCCGCGGCGCTGGTCGATGGCGGCGTCGACGGTCAAGTGGTCGGGCTCGGCGCCTATGCGCTGTGGAACGAATTGGTCTACGCCGAATTCGCGCTGTATCAGCCGCTCGGGCGGGACCTGCGCAACATGACCGGCGCCACCCCCTATGCCGGCGTCAACCGGATATCGGGCGCCATTCCCTATTGGCGCCTCGCCGTGCAGCACGACGCCGGGGCGCATTCCTTCCAGGTCGGTACCTACGGGCTGCGCGCCTCGATCTGGCCCAACGGTGACCAGTCGTCGTACCGAACGGACACCTTCACCGACATCGCATTCGACGCCAACTGGCAATGGATCGCCAATCCGAAATCAGTCACGAGCGACATGCTGTCGGCACACGCGACGTTCATCCATGAATCCGCCTCGTTGGACGCCAGCCGCCTGCTCATCGGCAGCCAGGCCACCAGCCGGCTCAACGTGATGCGCGCCGACGTCTCCTACAGCATCGGCGCCACATGGACCCCGACGGTGCAGGTGTTCCACACCCAGGGCGGACGCGACACCGCCTACTGGGCCACTCCCACCGGCCGGCCCAACAGCACCGGCGCGGCGTTCGAACTGGCCTGGGTGCCCTTCGGCAAACCCGACTCCTGGAGCACCCGGCTCAACATCCGCCTCGCCGCGCAATATGTCGCCTACACCGAGTTCGACGGCAGCACCCGCGGGGCATCCCGCAACAACGCGCTCTACCTCAGCGTCTGGTCGGCGCTGCGGTTCTGACGATGATGGCGCCGCGCCGCCTGGCCGACGTTCTCCTGCTACTCGCGTTGCTTGGCTTGTCCGCGTCCGCGCCGTGTGCCGCAGGCCAGGAGGGGTTGGTGGAGCATGTCAGCCGCAACGGTGTACTCGACGTCACCCTCGTCGCCGCGGCGCAGGAAGTCGCCTTCGATGGCGTGCGCTTCCCCGGCATGGTCTACAACGGCCGCTACGAAGGGCCGGTGCTGCGGGTGCGGCCTGGCGACATGCTACGGATCAACCTGGTCAACCGCCTGAACGGCCCGACCAACCTGCATTTCCACGGCATCGAGACCACCCCGCGCGGCCGCGGCGACAACATCGCCATCCTCGTCCCGCCCGGCGCCAGCTTCGACTATGAGGTGCCGATCCCGGCCGACCAGCCGCCCGGGATGTATTGGTACCACGCCCATGTCCACGGCATGTCGGTGGAGCAGGTGATGGGTGGCCTCAGCGGCGCGCTCATCGTTGAAGGCGCCGAGGCAATGCTGCCCCAACTCACCGGGCTGCGTGAGCGTATCCTTGTCCTCAAGGATTATG
>JAPLOH010000217.1:0-8016 GCA_026400845.1 Alphaproteobacteria bacterium | reverse complement strand
TCGAGGACAGCGACGATCCGCTGATCGAGGATGAGTTGCATGGCATCATCCAGTCGGTGAACGGCCGCCGCCAGATCGATCTCACGATGGCGCCAGGGGAGACCCAGCTATGGCGCATCGGCAACCAAAGCTCGAACCTGCTGTTCCACCTCCGCCTCGCCGGCCACCGCTTCCGGGTCATCGCCGTCGATGGCGGGCTGCGGCGGGAAGAGGCGGTCGAGGAGGTGCTGCATCTCCATCACGGCTCCCGCGTCGATGTGCTCGTCGAACGTCAGCTTGGCCGCCTGGGTATCACAGGCGACCCGCTTGCCCGTGGCCCGGTCGCGCCGGTAGCCGCCGAGGCGCCTGATCTGCGCCGGGCCGGCATCACCGCGGAACGGATTTTCTCCTTCACCCAGGAGCGCGATGAGAGCCGATTCTACATCGACGGACGGGTGTTCGATCACAACCGCACTGACGTCACGGTACGGCACGGCAGCGTAGAGCGCTGGACGATCCGCAACGACAGCGACGACATCCACACCTTCCACATCCATCAGCTGCACTTCCAGGCCGTCGCGGTGAACGGGCGTGCGGTTCCCTTCACCGGGCATGTCGACACCATCCGCATCCCCGAACGCGGCTCGGTGACGGTGATCATCCCGTTCACCGGGGCGCTCATTGCCGGCCGTTTCGTCTTCCATTGTCACGTCCTCAAACATGAGGACCGTGGGATGATGGCCAGCATCGAAGTGCTTGACGACACGATCACGAGCCGGGTGGACGGCGCACTGCGGCGGATCGACCTGCTGGTCCGCCAGATCTCGCTCATCGTATTCGCACTACGCAACGGGATGCCGCTCGAATGGTGCGGGCTGTGAGTTCCTCGCCGGCTGTTTACCTGCTGCTCATATCCGCAGCGCATCATCAGAGTGTCACGCCCTATCGATCACTCCCGGGAGTCCCCACCATGTCTCGCCATGCCCTGCTTCCCGCCCTGTTGCTGCTCGGTGTCGCCGTCGCGGCCGAGGCATCGGTGAGCAACATCGATCAGGCCGGACAGCAGTTCAGCAAGAAGTCCCTCGGTGTCCACGTCGGCGATAGCATTCGGTACAAAAACAGCGACGACGCCATCCACAACATCAATGTCATCGACGCCGCCGACCTCGCGCGCGACATGGGCCTGCAGAAACCTGGTGAAAACATCGACGTTCTGTTCGACAAGGCGGGGAAGTTCATCGTGCGTTGCAGCATCCACCCCAAGATGAAAATGATCGTGACCGCGGAGTAGATCCACGATGTCGTTCCGTATGGTTATTATTATCGCCTGTGCCTCGCTGCTCTTGCTGTTCGGCGGCCTCGGCCATTTCGCGTTGCGCAGCGCCGAACATCTAGGCGCGATGGCTATCGGAATCTACGACGGTGCCTATATGGGCATCAACTACGTGCGTGGTGCGGAAGCCGAGTTGTTGCGTGTGGAACGCAAGGTACTCTCTGGCGGGCTCGATGACGCCGCCCGCAAATCCCTCGGCACGATTGGCGACCATCTGACCATCGCCGCCGAGCGCGCGATGTCCGATCGAGCGCGGGAGCTCACCTTGGCGGCCCGCACCGCCGTCGTCGCGCTACGCGGCCTCGGCGGGGATGCTGACGTTCGTGGCCACGTCGCCAAGATCGGGCCTATCATGAGCCAGGTCGTCCAGCGGTTCTCCGCTGACGGCCTCGAAGCTCGTGACCAGGCCGAGACCGCCGTCGAGGACGCGACCTCGGTGCTCAAAATGGCGGTGATCGGCAGTTTCGCGCTCGCCGTACTGATCGGCATAGTGCTGGAACGCGCCGTCGTCCCGGCAATCCGCCGGGCTGTGGCGCTCGCCGGCAGCATAGCCAGCGGCAAGCTCGACAACCCGATCCGTCGCGACCGCCGCGGCGAGGCCGGCCGGTTGATGACGGCACTCGCCCGGCTGCAGGACTCAATCGCCGCCAATCTCGCGCGCATCAAGGAGATGCACGAGGCCGAACAGCTCCAGCAGGCCGCGCAGGAGGCCAATGTAGCCGAAGCTCTGCGCCACCTCGCCGACACGCTGGAGGACGAAGTGACCCGCGCCGTCCGCTCGGTCGCCGAGAGCAGCACGCGGATGCTCGAACGTGCCGAGGAAATGGCCGGCTCGGCGCAGCGGGTTCACGAAAGCACCAGCGAGGTCAGCGATGCCGTGCTTGAGGCGTCTAACAACGTCGACCGTGTGGCGCAGATCGCCGCCAACCTTGCCACTGCCATGCGCGAAATCGCCACCACCGTGGCGGGCTCTGCCACCATCACACGCCAGGCGGTAGCCGCCGGCGAACGTACCGAACAGGCGATCCGCCAATTGACCGACGTCCTCGGTCAGATCAGCACGATCGCCGAGATGATCAATCGGATCGCCAGCCAAACCAACCTGCTGGCGCTGAATGCCACCATCGAGGCGGCACGCGCCGGCGAGGCCGGCCGTGGCTTCGCCGTGGTGGCCGGCGAGGTGAAGAATCTGGCCGTGCAGACGACCCGCTCCACCACTGACATCACGCGCCATATCGGCGATATCCGCCGGATCATGGATGAGGCGGTGGGAGCGATGGGCGAGCTTGGCGCCACTGTGCGGGAAATGGACGGCATGGCGGCCTCGGTGGCCGGCGCAATCGAGCGCGAGGGTGCCGCTACCCGCGAGATCGCCTCACGGCTTGACGAGGCGGCCAACGCCACGCGCATCGTCTCGACCCGCACGTCGGACGTGGCCGAGATCGCGACGCGGACGCAGACGGCGGTCCATGCGGTCAAGACCCAGTCGCAGGGCATGCGCGAACAAATCATCGCCTTGCAGCATGTCCTGGTCAAAGTGGTGCGCGGCGCCGCGCCGCATCTCAATCGTCGCGGCTATCCACGCTATGCGGTCGATGTGTCGGCAAGTCTCACGTCCAACGGCGAGACCTGGGCGGCAACGGTCATCGACATCTCGACCGGTGGCGCCAGGTTGCGGCTGATTGCGCCATCCCCCGGCAAAGCGCCGGAGGGCGGCACCCTTCATCTCCCGCCCCATCCCCCTCTCCCCTTTCGCACGATCGAGGCCATACAGGAGCACGTCCGCATCGCCTTCACGGCGGACGCCAAGATCGAGCAGGTCATCGCGACGTTTGCCGAGACCCGCCCCATTGCCGCTTGAAGGTTTGGCCGCTCACGCCATCATAGATACCGGTCGCCCTCGCCGATCAGGTTGAGCGGCGCCTCGCCGCGCAGCACCCGGGCGCAGTTCTCCGCGGCCCGGCGCAAACCCGCAGGGCGCGTTGACGCTACCGAAGCCGAATTGTGCGGCGAGCCGATCACGTTCGGCAGGTCCATGAACGGGTGACCCATGGCGAAACGGCCGTGGCGGACCGGCTCGATCCACCAGGCATCGATGCACGCGGTGAAGTGAGGATGGGCCTGGAGATGGGCGAAGAGCGCGGCCTCGTCGATAATTTCGCCACGCGCGAGGTTGATCAGGATGGCGTCGGGTTTCATGCGCGCCAACTCCGGCGCACCGATGATCCCAGCGGTCGCCCGAGTCAGTGGCGCGCTGATCACCAGCACGTCGGCCGCGGCGAGCAAGGCGTCGAGTTGGTCCGGCGCGCCCATCCAGTCAACGTCGGCGTCAGCCGTGCCGCGGCGGTTGATGGTGTGGATGTGCATCCCGAACGCCCGCAGCAGCCGCGCCGTCGCGCGCCCGATCGCACCATACCCGAATATGCCGCAAACCCCGCCGGCGAGCATCCGGTTGGGCGCCTGCTGGTTGAATTGCCCGCGGGCAAGATTGGCGTGCTCAACGAGAAGGCGTTTGGCGGCTGCCAGTGCCATCGAGACCGCATGCTCCGCCATCGGCTCGGCATAGGCGCCGGCGTTGGTCGCGATCGGCACGCCCGGCGGGAGATCGCCGATCGGGATGAAATCGATGCCGGCCGGCATGAACTGGATCAGCCTGGCGCTGGCGATCAGGCTCGCCTCGCCCGGGCGCAGTTCGCGCGCGGTGTTGGCGGCGAACAGCACATCAGCCTTGCGAAGCGCGGCGGCACGGGCGGCATCGTCGCACTCCGCGAGGTGGATGATCTCACCCGCCCCGCCGATCGCGGATGCGACGAGGACACGATCGGCGGCATCGAGGGCGAAGCTGACGACGAGGGTTCCGGCCATGGGAGGCTCCTATTCGTTGTGTGCGACCGACCTGCCGGGTCGCGACAGCATCACACCTCGAGGATCAGCAGAACCTGCCCTTCGCTCACGGGGTCCTCCGCCTTCACCATGATCTCCTTGACGCGCCCGGCTCTTGGCGCCTCCACCGGGATTTCGGTCTTCATCGCCTCCAGGATCAGCAGCGTCATGTCGGCGGTAACGCTGTCGCCCGGCGCGACCTCGATTTTCCATACGCGGGCGTCGATCTCGGAAAGCACTCGCAGGTCGGTCATGTCGGTTCTCTCGGTTCGCGGTTTTGGAAACAACTCTGCACCAGGGACAAAACCTACGGCGTGTAGGGAATCCAGGGTACGCCCACCTGCGTGGCCAGGATGCGTTGGGCGTCGTGGACGAACTGAACCAGTTTGCGGCGGGTATGGCGGGGGTCGATGATGTCTTGGCCAGTCGCCTCGGCGGTACGGAACGGCGATGCGATGGCGTTCAGCCGCGCCTCGATCTCGGCCTGTTTTGCGGCCGGATCGGGGGCGGCTTCGATCTCGCGCCGATAGGCCGCCGCCACGCCGCCGCTGATATGCATCGAGCCCCAGGTCGCCGAGGGCCAGGCGTAGCGCCGGTACATGCCGGACGGCCGGTGGTGGCACTGGCCGGCGACCCCGAAGACGCGTCCGACGACGACAGTGATCCAGGGCATCCGGCTGCTGCACACCGCGGTCAACAGGCGCGCGCCGGCGCGCTCGATGCCCATGCGCTCGGAATTGGGGCCGACCATGAAGCCCGGCTCGTCGCACAGCGAAATCAGCGGCAGATGGAAGGTGTCGCACAGCGATATCAACCGCATCACCTTGTTGCCCTCGGCGACATCGGTCGAGCCGCCGTTGAAGCGCGAGTTGTTGGCCATCAACGCCACCGGATAGCCATCGATCCGGGCGAGCCCGGTGATGCGGGCACGACCGTAGAGCGGGGCGATCTCGAAGAAAGAGTTCTTGTCGACGAGATGTTCGATCAGCTTGCGGGCGTTGTGCGACTGCCGCGGATTGCGCGGCATCAGCGACAGCAGCGCCTCGTCGGCCCGGTCGGGATCGTCGGTGATCGGCGCGCGTGGCGGCATCTCATCAACCGAAGGGGGCAAGTAGGAGAGGAAACGGCGGATCTGCGTGAAGGCATCGGCCTCGTCCTCGGCGAGATTGTCGACGCAGCCGGAGATGCGGGTATGGATCTGGTCGCCGCCGAGTTCCTCCTTGGTGATGTCGATGCCGAGTGCCGCCTTCACCACCGGCGGGCCACCGGGGAAGATCTGGCTGATCTCCTTCACCATCACGTTGAAATGCCCGAGACAGGCGACCACCGCGGGAATGCCGGCGACCGAGCCAAGCACCGCGGAGGCGACCGGCACCTTGGAGAGCAGTTGCACCTCGTACTGGGTGTAGGCGTTGCCATCGGGCAGGTAAGTGCGGCCGAACTCCTCGAAGGAGCGCACCGAGCCGCCGGCACCATCCTGCAGACGGATGAACGGCAGCCGCCATTCCAACGCCCGTTCGGAGGCCCGCGGTTCGCGACCCATGCCGCCTCCCATGCCGCCCGAGCCGCCGCGCACGGTGAAGTCACCCGCGACCACCACCGCCTTGCGCCCGTCGAGCGTGATCATCCCCTCGACGGTCGGCTTGGGGGTGAACGCGGTCAACTCGGCCCCGTCATAGGTGGCGCTACCGACCAGACCGAGGAATTCATCGAAGCTGCCGGGGTCGGCAAGCCCGTCGACCCGCTCGCGGGCGGTGAGCTTGCCGCGGGCATGGTGGCGCGCCACGTTTTCCGCCCCGCCCATCGCCTTGGCCATCTCCAGCCGGCGGTTCAGCTCATCGACTTCCCTTTGCCAGGACATTCCCGTTTCCTTCGTTCGCGCTTCCGGGTGACGATGGCATGGTGTGGTGAATTGGCAACTCCCCCGCGGGGTTGGGTGGCCGAGGGAAGAGGGCCTGCCTTCCCTGGTGCCTGCACCGACGTCACCCGATTGCCCCGGCCTGGTGGCGCGCGCGGCTTGACCTGGTGGCGCACCGGTGCTGCTGTGCCGCCAAGCGGCCTGCACGCAGCGCGGCCGCAAGGGAGGCGACAATGATCCATGCTCTCCAGCGCATCGCCGTGGCGGCGCTTCTCGGCATGTCCGTCACGGCCCATGCACAGACCCCGAAACCCGCCACCGGGAGCCTCACCGTCGCGTTTGGTGCCGAGGCCACGGTGCTCGACCCGACGCGCTCGGCCGCCGGGGTGGATCAATATTTCATCGGCCAGATGTTCGAGCAGTTGACGCGCACCGATCCGTCGCTCAACCAAATCAACTGGTTGGCCGAAAGCTGGGAGGTCAAGCAGGAGAACGGCAAGCCCTACCTCGATATCCATCTGCGCAAGGGCATCACCTTCCACAACGGCGATCCGCTGACCGCGACCGATTTCGAATATTCCTTCCGCCGCCAGAGCGATAAGAAGATCTCGATCTGGACCCATCTGCAGTCCGCTTCAAGGAGGGTGACGGCTCCTACGTTACCGGCGATCTGACGCTGTATGCGCTTCCGCAGCGCTACATGGAGCGCGTCGGCGACGAAGCGTTCGAGCGGGCGCCGGTCGGCACCGGGCCATGGCGCTTCGTCTCGCGCGCCATCAAGGACGAGATCCGCTTCGAGGCCTTCGATCAGTACTGGAACAGCACGCAACGCCCGCAGGTAAAGAACCTGACCATCAAGGTGATCCCGGAAGATCTCACACGGGTGGCCGCCTTCAAGACCGGCGCGGTGGACTGGATCGATTCCGTGCCGCCGGCGATGATCGAGGAATTCAAGAAGCTGCCGGGCGTGGTGACCACCAGCCTGATCGCGCCCAACAACATGTATATTTCGATGGATTCGGTGACCCCGGATTCCAAGTTCCACGACGTTCGAGTGCGCCAGGCGCTGGCCCATGCGATCAACGTGGACGCGATCATCAAGAGCGTCCTGTTCGGCCAGGGGCAGCGCTACGTCGAGGTCGGGCCGGGCGAGGCCGGCTACAATCCCGACCTCAAACCCTACCCGTACGACCCGAAACGCGCCCGCGAGTTGCTGCGCGAGGCAGGCTTCCCCAACGGGTTCGACACGCCCTGCTACAATCTGACCAGCCCGCGCGAGCCCTACCAGAAGGAGGTTGGCGAGGCCTACTTCGCCTATGCCACCGCGGTCGGCATCCGCTGCAAGGTGGTCGGTATGGAATACGGCACGTGGATCACGTTCGGCCGGCGCGAACGCCAGGGCCATATCGACGGCCTCTACAGCAACATGTGGGGCCATGGCCTACCGGGGGATCCCGGCACCGCCTGGGCCGGCCACCTGCACAGCTACGTTGCCGGCAAGGGCTGGGGCGCAACCTCGCTCTACTCGGACCCCGAGCTTGACGCGCTGGTCGAGGAATTGAAGCGCACCATGGATGTCGGGCAGCGCGTTGCCCTCATCAAGAAAATCGCCGTCATGAAGCGCGATCGGGTGGCCGGTGGACTGACCACCTACCGCCCGCTGGTCACCTTCGCGTGGCGCGACAAGGTATCGTTCAAGCCATGGCCGATCGCATTCTGGCGCAGCATGCAGGAGATCGGCCTGAAGCAATAGCGCAGGCCACCCTGTGTCAGGCTTCTTCGCCCGCCGGCTGATGCAGGGTATCATCAGCATCATCGGTGCCAGCATCATCATCTTCGTGATCTCGCGGCTGTCCGGCGATCCGATCCTGATGCTGCTGCCCAATGATGCGCCCGCCAGCATGATCGAGGAAACCCGCCGCAATCTCGGCCTCGACCGGCCGCTATGGGTGCAGTACCTGAT
>JAPLOH010000159.1:18950-20780 GCA_026400845.1 Alphaproteobacteria bacterium | reverse complement strand
GGTTTTCTGCTCGCCTGGTTGCTGCCGGCCGGTCATCGTTCCGGGCACGCGCGGTTCGACGTGCTGGGCGGCGTGCTGATGGTGGCCGCCACGGGGTTCCTGTTGCTCGGCCTCGATGAAATCCAGGACGCCGGGCCGCTGCTGCTGCCCTTCCTCGCGCTGGCCGTGCTGGCTGGCTGGGGCTTCATCCGGGTACAGCGTCGCCGGGCCGACCCGCTGATCGCGCTGCGCCACTTCGCCAACCCCGGCTTGTCGCTGGCGCTGGCATCCGCGACGCTGCTGAACCTCGCGACCTTCGCCATCCTGCTGCTCGGCCCCTTCCTGTTGGCGCGGGCCACCTCCCTTTCACCAATGGCAAGCGGCGCCATGCTTGCCGCCGCACCACTCGGTATGATGATCGCAGCGCCCCTGGCCGGCCGGCTTGCCGCCGCGATCGGCACGCGACGGCTGGGCCGCATTGGCCTCGCGGTGACATCACTCGGGCTTGGCGGCCTCGGCCTGGTCGCATCACCCCTCGATATCGCTTTGGTGGCCGCCGCGATGTTCGTGCAGGGCATCGGCCAGGGCCTGTTCCAGGTCGCCAATTTCGACATCGTGACCTCCGCTTTGCCCGCCACCGATCGCGGCGTGGCCGGCAGCCTGGCGATGTTGACCCGCACGCTTGGGTTGATGCTGGGCGCCACGCTGCTGATGCTGGCTTCCGTCACCTTCACCCGCTGGGCCGCCGTCAGCCTGCCCGTGGAGGACGCCTTCATCGCCGGCATCGGCTGGACCTTCCGGCTCGCCGCCGCCGTCGCGCTCGCGCTGTTGGTGCTCGACTTGGCGGTCAGGACCAGTCGACGCTGACACCGCGCCCGGCCGCTTCCGCCAGGGCGAGAATGGCCAGTGCGCTCGCGAGATCCTGCGCCGCGACGCCGAGCGAGCGATACAGCGTGATGTCATCCCGCGACGTACGCCCTGGCTTGGTGCCGTTCAGCACCTCGCCGATCTCGGTGAAGCGCTCGCTGGCTGGCACCAGTCCCTCCCGCCGTGCGGCAATCACCTCGGCGGCCTGCGCTTCGAGCGAGGGGCGATAGTCGGTCACCCAGGTTACCGCCGGCACGATGTCGGTGGCGATCTCCTGCATCACGGGTATCGAGGCGCCGACCGCATTGATGTGCATGCCGGGCTCCAGCATGGATTTCAGCAGAAACGGCTCGGCGGCCGGGGTGGTGGTGCACACGATATCGGCGCCGCGCACCGCTTCGGCCACGCTCGCCGCCAATTCTGTACCGTTCTCGGCGGCGAATGCGGCGGCGCGGCCGGCATCGCGGCCCCACACCACAAAGCTCTCGATCGGGCGCACCGCACGCATCGCCGCGATATGGGTATGCGCCTGCTCACCGCAGCCGAGCAGGGCAACACGGCGCGCATCCGCCCGCGCCAGCGCCTTGGTCGCCACCGCCGTCGAGGCGGCAGTTCGGATGCCGGTGAGTTCGGCCGCATCGATGCAGGCGATCGGCAGGCCGGTGTCATTGGCGAAAATCACCACCACACCGCAATGTGATGAGCGGCCGTGCCGGGGATTGCCGGGGTAGAGCGACAGCAGCTTGGCGCCATGCACCGCCGGTTCATGCATCGCCCCGGTCATGATGCCGAACAAATTGGGGCCGCCGACCTTGATCATGCTGCGCAGCGGCATGTCGGTCTTGCCCTCCGAGACGCGGCACATCGCGGCCTCGATCCCCGGGATCAGCCCCGCGACACCGGTGAGGGCGCGGATATCGTGCTTGTTGAGGATGCGCATTGCTATTCCCTGAGAAGTTCATCGCGCGCGGCGGCAAGCCCCGC
>JAPLOH010000159.1:0-18925 GCA_026400845.1 Alphaproteobacteria bacterium | reverse complement strand
GGCGGATGCAGGTCGAGCGCCTCCAGCGCCTCGATCATGGCGGTGACGACGACGAGGCGGGCGAACCATTTATGGTCCGCCGGCACCACGAACCACGGCGCCGCCTTGGTTGCGGTGGCCTGGATCGCCGCCTCGTAGGCGTCCATGTACTCGCGCCAATGACCGCGCTCGGCGATGTCGCCGGCGTTGAATTTCCAGTTCTTGTCGGGATGGTCCAGCCGGTCGAGCAGGCGGCGCTTCTGCTCGGCCGGCGAGACATGGAGAAAGAACTTCAGGATCACCAGGCCCTGGCGGGCGAGATAGCCCTCGAAATTGGCGATATCGGCGAGCCGGTCACGCCAGACATGCTTGCCGGCGTGCAATTCCGGCAGATGCTGGCGCCCCAGCAGTTCCGGATGCACCCGCACCACCAGCACCTCCTCGTAATGGCTGCGGTTGAAAATGCCGATCGTGCCGCGCGGCGGCAGGCGGCGGGCGACGCGCCAGAGGAAATCATGGTCGAGCTCCTCCGGCCCTGGCGCCTTGAAGGCGGTGACCTCGACGCCCTGCGGGTTCACGCCCGACATCACATGGCGGATGGTGCCATCCTTGCCGGCAGCGTCCATCGCCTGGAACAGCGCCAGCACGCCCCAGGCGCGCTGGGTTGCCAGCAGCCCCTGCAATTCGGCCAGCCGGGCAACGCCGGCGGCGAGCAGCGCGTCGGCGTCGGCGGGGTCGATCAGCTTGGGCGCCGTGTCGTCGCAGCTGTAGTCCTTCAGCCGGAACCGCCCGCCATCGCTCACCCGATAGCGATCGAGGAGCCGAGCCATCGTGCGCTGCCGCATGTGAACCTCCCTTGGGCGATGCATGGTGCCGAGGTTGTCGCGGGCCTTGCAAGCCGCGTGCGAATCGTGTGGATGAGCGAGCGGCGGAACAGGCCGCGCGAGCGACACCGACGGAGGCAGGCAATGGCGGGACGGACGATCAGCGGGGCCTATCTGACGGGTGTGACCCTGTCCGATCCGGCGAATACCAACCCCGTCAACGTCGCGCTCGGAGCGACGATTTCGTCCACCACCGGCGCCGCCGTGCAGGCGACCGGCACGATCGACTGGACGCTCGACAATTTCGGCCAGATCTCCTCCACCGCCGCCGGCACTCTCGGCGTCGGCATCGCCCTCGGCCCCGCCGGCGGCACCATCACCAACGAATTCGCCGCGACCATCCAGGGCACCGCCTACGGCATCCAGGGCAGCGCGCCGGCGACGGTGATCAGCGCCGGCACCATCGCGGCAACTGCGACCGCCACCGGCTCGGGCATCCTGCTCCCGGGCGGTGCGGTGGTGAACGGCGCGGGCGCGCTCATCACCGGCGGGCTCAACGGCATCAGCCTCACCGGCGCGGGCGCGGTGATCAACTCCGGCACCGCCTTCGCCACCAAGGGCGCGGGCGCGGTGCTGACCACCGGCGTGTTCAGCAACACCACCTCGGCGCTGGTCTCGGGCTACGTCTTCGGCCTCACCGCCGCCTCGGCCGCCACGGTGACCAACCAGGGCACCATCGTTTCGCGCCAGACCACCGGCACCGGCTTCGTCAACAACGGCGGCGGATACGTCCCAAGCTCGGCAGGCGTGGTGATCGGCTCCGGCCTCATCACCAACGCGGCCGGCGGGACGATCTCTTCGCCGCTGATCGGTGCTGCGATCATCGGCGCCGGTGCCAGCATCGACAACGCCGGCCTGATCAAGGGGATCCAGACAACAATCTCCGGTGCCACCACCAACACGATCGGCTTCGGCGCCTGGCTGATCGGTGGTGGCACGGTCAACAACGCGGCTAGCGGGACGATCATCGGCGGGCACTACGGCCTGGTCGCCACCGGCAGCGGCGCAACGACGGTGATCAACGCCGGCTCCATCGCCGGCAGCCAGTTAAGCGGCGTGGATCTGTTCGGGTCGGCCACGGGGAGCAAGACCGGCACCATCACCAGCGCCTACATCGCCGTTCTGGCGCGTGTCGGCGGGCAGATCATCAATTCCGGCAGCATTTCGGCGACCTACGGCATCGACATCGCCGGCGCCGGCAGTGTCACCAACACGGCGAGCGGCCATATCGCCACCTCGGGCGTCGCCATCATCTCGCTCGCTCCCGGCGCCACCATCGTCAACGACGGCACCGCATCGAGCACCCATACCTTTGGTGGCGCCGGGATCGAGCTGCGCCAAGGCGGCGTTTTCAACAACGGCACCGCGGGGGTGGTGAACGCGGCGTGGATCGGCGTGCAGTTCGGCCAGGCCGCCCAGGGAACCACCGCCGGTATCTCGGGCAACGGCACGCTGACCAATGCCGGCACCATCTTCGCCTCCGACGGCACCAATGGGGCCGCGGCCTGGATGCATGGCACCGGGGTGATCCTCAACCAGTCGACCGGCACCATCACCGGCGGCCCCTACGGCGTGGTGGCGTACTACGACCTCACCATCATCAACGCCGGCTCCATCGGCGGCACCCAGTACTCGATCTTCCCGGCCAATGCCGGCCATACGATGCGCCTCGACGTCACGCCGGGGGCTAAATTCAGCGGCCTCGTGCTCGGCGACAAATCGGGGGCGGTGTCGCCCAAAGGCATCCTCGACCTCGGCGCGCAGACCGGCACCGGGGCGGCGGTTGGCACCATCAGCGGCTTCGGCTCCAAATACCTCGGCTTTGCCTCGGTGATCGTCGATGCCGGCGCCAACTGGTCGCTCGGCGGCACCGTGACCTCCGGGCAGACCATCAGCATGGGCGGCCCCGGCGCGACGCTGACGCTGGCCAATCCCGGCGCGGTGGCCGGCACCATCACCGGCTTCTCCGCCGGCACCACGCTGGCCCTCGGCGGCATCACCGACGTCACCTCCGCGACCCTCGGGCCCAACAACGTGCTCTCGGTGGTGGAAGCGGGCGGCGGCACCATCACCTTGCGGTTCGACCCGATCCAGAATTTCAGCGGCATCACCAGCTTCACCCATTTCATCGACGGCACCGGGACGGACCTCGTGCTGCCCTGTTTCGTCGAGGGCACGCGGATCGCAACCGCCGCCGGACCGGTCGCGGTCGAGCATCTGGCACCAGGGATGCGCGTCGCCTCGGTGTTCGGGGGCACGGCGGAGATCGTCTGGATCGGCCATCGCCGCGTCGATTGCGCCCGGCATCCGAGGCCGCAGGACATCTGGCCGGTCCGCATCGCGCCGGACGCCTTCGGCCCCGGACTGCCGGCCGCCCCCTTGTGGCTGAGCCCCGACCACGCGGTGCATGTCGCCGACGTGCTGGTGCCCATCCGCTATCTGGTGAACGGGCGCACCATCGTGCAGGAACCGCGCACCAGCGTGACCTACTACCATATCGAACTCCCCGCCCATGACGTGATCCGCGCCGAGGGCCTGCCCTGCGAGAGCTTTCTCGACACCGGCAACCGCGGTGCCTTCACCAATTCCGGCGGGCCGATCGACCTGCACCCGGACTTCGCCCGCGCCGTGTGGGACGCCGAGGCCTGCGCCCCGCTGGTGCTCGGCGGCGCGCGGCTGTCCGCCATTCGCGCGATGCTGCTGGCCCAGGCGGCCCGGCTCGGGTTCCGCCGCATATCGGCCCCCGCGCTCGACATCCTCGCCGATGGCCGCCCCCTCGCGGCTAAAATCTCCGGCGCCATTTGGCAGTGCGATCTGCCGCCGGGCACCGCGATGATCGAGCTGCGCTCACGCGCCCACATCCCTGCCGAGACCGACCCAGCCTCGGCCGATACCCGCCGCCTCGGGGTCGCCATCGCCGATCTCCGCCTCGACGGCCAGCCCGTGCCACTCACCGACCCCGCCTTCGCCCAGGGCTGGCAGGGCGCCGAGCCTGATTGGCGCTGGACCGACGGCGCCGGTCACATCATCGTCGCCGGTGCCGCCCGCGTGGCCTTCGAACTCGCGCTCACCGGGCTCTATTGGGACGAGGCGCCGGTATTGCGCGCGGAGTATTTATTTCGATAGACGCGCCCTAGCTCCGCCGCTTGTGCTTCGGCCGCATCGGGCGAGGCGGCGGGTTCTCGGTGCGGGCGCCGTCGCTGTGGGCGGTATCACCGCGGGTGATTTTCGGCTCGTGCGGCGGCAGGTTGGCGGCCGCGATGGCGAAGGCGTCGGCGCATTCGGCGCGGATCTCGACGCTGGTCTCGGTCGGGAAAATCCGGATGGCGCCGATATCGTTCTTGTTGAGCCCGCCGATGCGGCAGATCAGCGGCAGGAGCAGGCCGAGCAGAACCTGCGCAAGGCGCAGGCCGACGTCGCCAGCGCACGCGGCATGATGTCGGCGGCGGGCGGCACGCGACGCCGCGCGAGACGCAGCAACGCCGCGGCGACCACCACCGGGTCATGCGCCTCCAGCAATGCCAGCGCGTCCTCCCGCTCGGCGCCCTCGACCGGCGCGAACATCGGGTCGGTCATGAAGCGTTCGCGGTCGCGCAGCGCGATCTCGGCCGCCCCCGGGGCGTTCGACCAGGCGACGCGTACCCGGGCCGCATTGGTCACCTGCTCGGCCCGGCGACGCTTCGACTGGCCGACGATCAGCACCGAAACGCCCTTCCGCCCGGCCCGCCCGGTGCGGCCGGAGCGGTGCAGCAGCGTCTCGGGGTTGGTCGGCAGATCGGCATGCACCACCAGATCAAGCGCCGGTAGATCGAGCCCGCGGGCCGCGACATCGGTGCAGACGCCCACCCGCGCCCGGCCCGAACGGAGCGCGTCGAGCGCCGCGGTGCGCTCGTGCTGGCTCAACTCGCCCGACAGCATGACGGCGGCGAAACCGTGATCGAGCAGCGCGCCATGCAGCCGCCGTGTCGCCTCGCGGGTGGCGCAGAACACCAGGGTGCCGGGCGCCTCGTACCAGCGCAGAACGTTGATCAGCGCGCCCTCGGTCTCGTGGCCGGCGACCAGCATGGCGCGATATTCGATGTCGTCATGCGGTACTGCGCGATCGATGGTGTCGATGCGCAGCGCGTTGCGCTGGTATTTGCGCGCCAGCGTCGCGATGTCGTGCGGGATGGTGGCCGAGAACATCATGGTGCGCCGCTCGGTGGGCGCGGCATCGAGGATCACCTCGAGCTCGTCGCGGAAACCGAGGTCGAGCATCTCGTCCGCCTCGTCCAGCACCACCACGCGCAACCCGGCGAGGTCGAGATTGCCGCGGCGCAGATGATCGCCGAGCCGGCCGGGGGTACCGACCACGATGTGGCAGCCGCCGCGCAGCGCGCGTTCCTCCTGGAAAATACTCATGCCGCCAACGCAGGACGCGATGCGGGCGCCGGCGTAGAGCCAGGGCGATCGGCTTGCCGTCGGTGGGCAGGGCACCGTCGGGCAGCAGGGTGGCAGCGGCGGCGAGGCCGAAGGCGACGGTTTTGCCGGAGCCGGTGCGGGCGGACACCAGCAGGTCCCGCCCCAAGGCTTCGGGTTGCAGCACGGCGGATTGCACCGCGGTCGGTTCGAGATACTCGCGCGCGACAAGCGCCGCGTCGAGCACGGGGTGGACGGAGGGAAAGGGCATGGGCGGCGGATTAGGCCGATCCCGGCCGCAACGCAAACCGCCATACGTCATACCCGCTGCCCGCCTCGGATGCGATTTTGAAGAAACCGCGCCGCGCGCAAGCGCGTACGCCCGTGCATTGCCCTCAGGCCATGCCGGCTATTCAGCCCGGATTGGTCGCATTTCGCCCGGGCGGCGCCCGCCCGCGCGCGGAAAGCCAGGCGTCACGCCATGCCCCGCGCGGCCGCGCGCGCAGCAGGAAGCGCGTGCGGAATCGGCCTTGCCCGGCGCGCCACGGCGCGGGCACGGCGACCCATTCCACCCATTCTTCGCTAAGAAAATCTTCAGTCGCGGCCCGCGTGGCCTCCAGCACGGACGCCATAGCCCCATCGAGCGACCGGACATCACGCCGCACCCGCCCACCCCTCAGCAGGGCGGCCAGCAGCCCGCACAGCAGCGCGCCGATGATGGCGGCGATGCCGGGCGGGGCGTCCGGGGAATGGCGGGGCGGTCGGGTCATACGGCGGGGGTCACTCCTGATGTAGTTTGGCGTATTATAGATAACGTTCGCGTCACTTACAAGAGAAAAATGTCTACTCAAATGTTTTTTTTCACTCGGGGCCAAATGCCCCCCCCGGAGCCGCTTGGCGCGGGTTGATCGCCTTGACGATCAATGCAAGGCTACCCAGGAATCGAGACGGGATGGGCGGCCAATGCTGTTTGGACGGGCGGTGGATCCGGCGGAAAGGCTGTTGGCTGACCATGTCGGTACCCTCGAGGGCTCGAAGCCCGCGCACCGGGCACTTGCCGACGATCTGCGCCGGGATTCGAGGGTTTCTCCGGAGCGCGCGCTGCTCGCTGCCAATTGGCCATGGCCACGCCAAGGCGCGGCGGCGGACCGTATCGTTGCCGCGCTTGACCGCCGCACGCGAGATTTGGTGCGGGGCGCTCCAACGCCCGAATTCGACCATTGGTCCAACCGCCGCAACTGGATCATCACGAAGTCCAATCCGCTACGGCTGACGCGGGTGCGAGCGAGCCTCTCGGTCAAGTACCGGCAATTCGTCAACATCACAATGATTGCGTCGCTCCGGATTAGCGTCACCCTGCGAGACCAATGGCGTCGGCGCTTCGGCGGCCGATTTCCGCGCGGCGAGTGGATCGGCACGACGCCACTGGCGGGTATTTACGCCTTCCTGACGGACACAAAGTGGGACGCCGCCTGGCGAGAAGATCGGATTGCGGAAGTGCTGGGGGCGGCCAAGCCGCCTTACCACCCCGCCTGGGTACGCCCGCCGACCGGCAATCCATCCGTCGCCGACATCGAGGCGGAGTTGGCGCGCACCGGCATCCTGGCTGACGATGCGGTGTGGGCCGAACTTTGGTACCAAGCGGACTGGTATCGCTTCAAAAGGACCGTGATCCCAACAACGCTCGATGGCGGAACAATTGGCGTGTTCCACCACGCGCCCGCGGCGCTCAGGAGCCGGCCGGCGGACTCGGGGTTCGCGGTTGACTTGCGGGCAGATGACGGCCACCATCCGAACCCGTTGCCGGAGCGCATCGTGGCCGATGATGCGGCGTTCTGGCTTAGCCGTTGGCATGATGCCAGGAGGAGAACATACGTGACATCGCGGTGCCGCGCCGAAGCCATGTGTGGAGTCGTAGGCGGTGATTTCCCGCTGCTGGATCGCCGGGACCGACACCGGGCGAAACTGGTTGCGATGGGCTACGGGTTCTGAATGTGAAGCCGCCACAACCGCCGCCGGGCGAGGCGCCCGCGGAAAGGGCAACCGCGGCGATGGCGCGGGAGCTGATCGCCGCCGGGACGCGAGAGCACTTCGATACCGCGCGGCTCCGCACTTGGCTGACGGGCGCCGATATGCCGCGCAATTCGGTGCTCCCGCCCTACCGGATGATCGAGTCCGGGATGCACCGGCTCGAACCGCTCGGGGCTAGCCCACTCGTCCTGGCACCGAAGCTGCGCGTGAGCCTGGCCGAGCTGCTGGCGGAAACCGGGGGGCCGGCAGAGCGCGAGTATCTGCGCAACCTCTACAGCCTCGCCTTCGTGCTCGGTGAGCCGGCCGACCTCGGCCGGGCGACCGCGCAGGCGTTCCGGCGCGGCCTGCCCCTCCCCCTCGCCGGCGATGCCGAGCTGCGGCAGTTGCTGTTCAACGTCACCGCGCTCAACCAGGAAAACCCCGACCTCTCCGCGGTTTGGCTCTCGCTGCTCGGCGCGCGGGGCCAAAAGGGCGGAACCGGATGGTGGAGCGGCGCCGGCTTCACCCGCGAGGATGCCTGGAACGGTGTGCGCTTCATGCCCAAGGCGATCGGGCCGGGGATCGTTGCTGCACCGTCTATTGAATTGATCCGCCGTTCGCTGCCCTTGCTGGCCCGTGGAATTGAGGCGGGGATCAAAGACAACTGTGATCGGTTTTCCAATCTTAGCGAGAACATCGACCTTCTTTGCGATACTTGGCCGGGTATTCTTCCGCGCCGGGCAGTCAATCAACTCTGGTTATTTTCGGACATGCCGATCTGGGCAAGTGGAATGCTAATCATTGACGCCACGATGAATAAAAGTAAGCTGGAGGACATGGCAGGTCCGCTCCATAAATTTCGGGCATACGTGAAAACGGCCAACTTCGACTCAGGCATTATTACCGGAAAGGAGAATAATAATGTTCCGCGTGATGACAAGGAAATAATACCTAAATACGAAATATGGATGTCTGACCATTACTTCGGGTGGCGGGGAACAGAGCCGATAAATATGCACGATTGGCCGACGCAACGGGCTGCTGCGTATCTGCACCTTCTCAACAATGCCTTCGACTCAACGGATGGCCGGATAAGATTTTCGGATTTGACACGCATATTGAGGCAATACCGGGGAGCGGAGCAGCCACGTCTACGGGTTCGTCGGCCGCGCACTACCTATTGAGACGTAGTTCGCTGATAAGCCGTTCGGCGAGCTCCGACTCGTCGTCGTCCTTGTGGAGATACGTGACGCAGGACGGAAGCTTGGGCGTGTCGGGAAAGCGACTCCGGGCAGCAACGGTGTAAACAAACACCGGGGAACGGGAAGATACGTAAACGGGTGAGCGCGGGGCCGCCGGGGCCGGTTCTTCTCGGTCGGGCGTGTCGCAGCCGGCCTCACCGATCTTTTCGATCACCCGCAACCCCGCGAAGAAAGGGCCATCGCCACGTACCCGCGGATCGGCCGGTTCGTCGAAATCATCCTCCTGCGACCACGGCATCATCATGTCGACGATATAGGCGTCGAATTTGTCGAGCGTCGGGTCCTGCCGGTCCCGGGCCAGAGTCAGGCGCGCCAGCGCCGCCGATTCGGAATCCGCCCAGTCGAACGTGGCCTGCACGCCGTGCTCGCCTGCGCGGCGATCGATGGTCTCCATGATGCCGGCCGCTTGGGCCTCGTCATCCTCAGCCAGAAAAATACGCCAGCGTGTCATCAGCCCTCCCCTCCTCCGCGGCGTGGAAACACCAGGGCAAAACGGTGCGGCGCCTGTTTCTGGTGGCCGACCGTGATGCGCAGGGTGCCGCCAAACGACTCGGCGAGCGCCTTGACCAGCCACAACCCGATGCCGTGGCCGGAGGCGACACGGTCACGCGCCTCCTGCCCGCGAAAGTTACGGGACGTCAGCCGCGCCACTTCGTGATCCAGGATATCATAGCCGTAATTGGCAACCTCAAGGATAAATTCTTCGTTAACACGCCGCGCAGCAATCGTCACCTCGGTGCCCTGCAGCGAATATTTCTGGCCCACCACCGATAGGATTAACTTCAGCAGATAAATCTTTGGGGAGATCTTTTTTCCAAGATCGAATTTCAGTCCCTTCCTGGATGGGCTCAGCAGGCGCTGGTCGCTGACGAGGTTGATGAGCGAGGCGATGATCGCGTCGCGCGGCAGCGGCACGGCCTTCGCCGCGGTGGCGATCGTCCTAGTGCGACTGAGCTCGGCGAACAGGCTGGCGGCCCGGCCAACGCGGTTGGCCCGGCGCACCTGGCCGCGGGCGATCAGCACCGCCCGGTTGAGATCCTCGCGCAGGAACGGCTCCTCGACCTTGCGGGTTAAGCGCAGCAGGGCGCTGATCTGCGTCATCGCGTTGCGTTGGGGGCTCAGGATTTGGTGCGACAGATCCTCGAAGGCCGCGTTCTGCCATTCCTCGCCGGCCCGCAACTTGGCAACGGTGGCATCGAGCTCGCGGCGGCTGGCGGAGAAGCCGAGCGACAGGTCGAGCAGCATCGCCAGCCCGTGCAGGGCATCGGCGCAGGAAATCGGGAAGGCGCCATCGCCGACGATGCGCACGTCGATCAGCGCCGCGGGCTCGGTCGGGTTCGCGCCGCGGAAAACCGGGACGAAAATCGCGTGGCGGAACTCGCCGGGAAACCTGTTCTTGAACCAATGCGGCGGGTTTTCCGCATCCACCACCGCGGGCATGCCGCCGCGCATGACGTATTCGGCACCGTTCCGGGCATCCGCCTGGCGGCCGGGTGTCGCCGGGAAGGGCGCGTTGAATCCGCGCAATGTAGCAAACCGCTCGCGCTCCCGGGCGCTAACCAGGCCGCGGTCGAAGCGGAATTCGTGTGCCGCGTCGTCATAGACGCGGATATCGGCGATCACATCGACCGCGGCGATCCGGCAGGCCGCGTCCAGCGCCGCGACGAGCAGGGCGTGATAACCATCCGGGCGGCCGGACAATCTGGGGACCGCACGCACGAATTCACCGGTGATATCCGCCGCCCGGCGCCGCACCGCGAGTTCCTCGCGCTCGATGCGCCGCTGGTGCGCGCTCAGCCAGTGGCCACCCAGCATCTGCGCGATGATGCCGAGCCCCTTGTCGTCCCAATCCCGGAACACGAACGGCGCCCCTTCGCGGCCATTGGCGACGAGCAGCCCGAGCATGCGGTCGCCGGCCGTGATGGGGTGAGTGAGGAGCGAGGGGCAATACTCGACTTCGCCGCGGGCCGGCCGCGGCAGCACATCGACCATGCGGCCGGTGTCGTCAGTTCCAGCCACGTTCTCGGCGCGCATCCCGGGATAGCGGTTCTGCGCATTGGGCGCCGCGTCGAGCGCCTCGCGGTTGTGCAACCCGAGTCTGTGGCGGTTGGCCAGCACCCAGGCGAGCGGACCGTTGCCCTGCGGCGTTACCACGACGGAGTTTGGCGGCTTGCCGGAGGGCGCGGCATGGCGCAAGCGGAAGCGGGTGACCTCCCCTTGCGGCGACAGCGCGGCGGCCCGCAGGTCCAGCCGGCCGGGGTCGTCATTGAGATAGACCCGCAAGTCCGGGCAGCCGATCAGTGCGGCGATTTCGGCCAGCCGCGCGCCGACGACCGCGTCGAAATGCGCGATTTCGTCCTCGGGCGCCCCCAAGGCAGTATCGGGCTTGTGGGCGAATTCGCGTTGCAGAACCGCCAGCGTGTCAAGCAGTCGCGCGGCCGCGTGCTCGGCCGCCGCACGGCGCACATTGGCCATGGACTCAGGTACCTCGGCGACCGCTCCACCAACGGACACGGCAAATGCCTGGTCCTCGGAGGCGAAGTGAAACACCAGCAAGGTGCCGAATTTTTCCTCATTGGATGGCCGCACTGGGACGATCAATGCCGCGGTGGCTTCGGCGGCACGCGTGGCGGCACCGGCGAGGACGGAATATTGATCCCCCACCACAGGCAGCGCGCCGGTATCGCCGACAATCACGTCGCGCAGCCCCGGGAGGTGGCTGGCGTCTAACCAGGCCGGAAACCCATGCAACTCCCGGTGTGCGGAATGGAGCGGCGCGAAAGGCCAGGAATCGACGAAATAGGCGAGTTCGCCAAAACCGGCCGGCTGTTGCGAAGGGTCATCGCCGAGCCCGCCCGGAGTCTCGAAGTAGTCGGTCTCATAGGCCGCGACCGCTACAGCCGACACATTGCGGGCGAATTGCTCCAACGCCACATGGACATGCTGCCGCGGATCCCGGTCCGGCGAACCACCGCCGCGCCAATAAGATTGCCCAGCACCATGGCCTTGCGGCATCCCGCTCACCTCCTCGGCGGCGCATCAGGCGCGCACCGGGCCGCCGCGTCAAGCCTCGCCGCCAGTCCCGCCATCAATCCCAGCTCAGAAACCCCTCCATCGCCGAAATCGGCGCCGCCGCCTTCAGCTTGGCGATATCCGGCACCGGACGCGCCGTGCGCTTGTCGCCCGCCAACGCCGTCTCCAGCGCCTGCGCCACCGCGAGCACGAAGGCGTCGCCGCCGCGCGGGCCGACGATCTGCAGGCCGAAGGGCATGCCCTTATGGTCCAGCCCGACCGGCAGGCTCACTGCGGGGTGGCCGGGGACGGTCACCGCATAGGCCAGCGACAGCCAGTGGAAATAGGTCCGCGTCGGCACCCCGTCGATCTCCGCCGGATACAATTCGCGCCACGGGCGGGGCGAGAGGGTGATGGTCGGCGTGATGATGACGTCATGGTCGCGGAAGAAGGACTGCCAGCGTCGGTAGATCTGCGTCTGCGTCTCCTGCGCGCGCGCCACGTCGACGGCGCTGTATTTCAGGCCCTCCTCGACGTTGACGCGAATGTTTGGCCCGATGTCCTGCGGGCGGGTGCGGTAGCGATCGAGCTGCGCGGTGAGGTATCCCGTCGCGCGCAGCACCTCGAAGGACTCATTGGTGCCCGCGCAATCCGGGCTCGCATCCGACGCCTGGCCGAACGTGCCACGGAATAGCGCGGTCTTCTCGGCGAATACGGCGCGGATGTGCTTCTCGGTCGGCGTGAAGCCGAAATCCGGGGTGAAGGCGGCCCGGATGCGCGAAAGGTCGATCTGCTCGGCCGGGTAGTAGTCACCGGGCGCTCGCACCTGCTTGCCGTAGACGGTGGTGGCCAGCGGATCGCCGCCGTCATCGGAGGCCAGCACCGACATCAGCAGGCAGGTATCCGCGACATTGCGGCCCATCGGCCCCTCGACGCCGAGGCCCGACCAGCCGAGCCCGCGGTTCTCCGCCGGCACCGCGCCCGGGGTGGGGCGGAAGCCGACGATGCCGTTGAACCCGGCGGGGTTGCGCAAGCTGCCGCCCATGTCCGAGCCATGGCACAGCGGCGCCATGCCGGTCGCCAGCGCCACCGCCGAACCGCCGGAGGAGCCGGCGGCGGACATCACGGGGTTGAACGGGTTGCCCGTCGCGCCATAGACGGAGTTGCGGGTATTCGCGCCCGCGCCCCATTCCGGCGTGTTGGTCTTGCCGATGATGATGCCGCCGGCCTCGCGGATGCGGCGCACCAGCCCGGCATCTTCCGTCGGCACATGGTCACGGAAAATCGGCGAGCCCCAGGTGGTCCGCAGCCCCTTGGTGGGGGTGAGGTCCTTGATGCCGACCGGCAGCCCGTGCAGGGCGCCAAGCCGATCGCCGCGCAGCACCGCCGCCTCGGCCGCCTTCGCGGTCACCCGCGCCCGGTCGAAATCCCGCGCGACCATGGCATTCACCGCATGGTCCACCGCCTCGATGCGGGAGATGCAGCTCTCCAGCAGTTCGACCGGCGAAAGCTCCTTGCGCCCGATACGGGCGCGGGCCTCGACGGCCGTCAGTTCACAGGGCTCGCTCATCGCTCTGTACCCCCCAATCCTTAATAACCGAGCGCCAGGCCGTCCTTGCGGGGGTCGGAGCCGCCCACGAGGATGCCACGCTTGCGATCGATGAAGATGGCCTGGCCGCCACCATGCGGGCCGGGGATCGGCTCCGGCGAATGGCCGAGGCGGGCCAGCTTCTCCACCACATCCGCCGGAATGCCGCGCTCCACCTGGACCTTGCCCTTGAGCGGCATCAGGCGCGGCAGGTCGATCGCCTCCTGGATGTCGAGCCCGTAGTCGAAGTGGTTGGTGAGGAACAGCGAATGGCCCATCGGCTGGAAATGCCCGCCCATCACCCCGTAGGGCATGATCGCCTCCCCGGCAGCGTTGGTCACCATGCCCGGGATGATCGTGTGCATCGGCCGCTTGTTGCCGGCGATGCAGTTGGGGTGGCCACGCTCGACGCGGAAGCCGAAGCCGCGGTTCTGCAGCATCACGCCGGATTTCTCGGCGAGAATGCCGGAGCCGAAACCCTCGAACAGCGAGTTGATGAAGGAGCAGGCATTGCCGTCCTTGTCGACGACGGTGAGGTAGATGGTGTCCTTGTGGCGGGCGAGATCGCTCTCGCCGGGTTCCGGCATTTCGGTCATCGCCGCATCCGGCCGGATCAGCCCGGCCATCGCCTTGAGGTAGGCGGGGTCGAGCAGCTTGGCCACCGGCACGTCAACGCGGCTGGGGTCGGCGAGGAAGGCGTCACGGTCGCGGTATGCGAGGCGCGCGGCCTCGATATGGCGGTGCAGGCGCTCGACCGAGAGCGGGCCTTCCTTGGCCGGATCGAAATTCCCGAGCATGCCGAGGCTCATCAGGGTGATGATGCCCTGGCCGTTGGGCGGGCACTGCCACACAGTGTTGCCGCGGAAGCCGATGGAAATCGGGTCGACAAAGCCCGCGACCGTGCGGCCGTTGGCGAAATCCTCCTCGGTGTGCAGCCCACCCTTCTCGCGCAGGGTGGCGACGATATCGGCGGCGACCTCACCCTCGTAGAAAGCGCGCGCGCCGTGTTTGGCGATCTTGCGCAAAGTGGCGCCGAGTTCGGCCTGCACGAACATGTCGCCGATCTTGGGGGCGCCGCCATTGGGCAGGAACTTGTGCGTGCCGTTCTTCTGCAGCTTGGGGATGCTGGCTGCCCAGTCATTCGCCACGCGCGGATGGATCGGGTGGCCCTGCTCGGCGAAGCGGATTGCCGGCTGCAACAGCTCGTCGAACCCCTTGGTGCCGAAACGCGCCAGCAGGGTCTCCCAGGCGGAAATCGCGCCGGGGACAGTGACGGCGAGCGCGGAGGTGTTGTCGATCGCGGTGATCTGGCGCTGCTCGAACCACTCGATATTGGCCGCGGCCGGGGCGCGGCCGGAGCCGTTCAGCGCATAGACCCGCTTTTCGCCGGCCGGCGCGTAGAGGCAGAAGCAGTCACCGCCGATGCCGGTCGAGGCCGGCTCGATCACGCACTGCACCGCCACCGCGGCGATCGCGGCGTCGAGCGCATTGCCGCCGGCGCGCAGCACGTCCAGTGCCGCGAGCGTCGAGCCCGGCATCGAAGTCGCGGCCATGCCGCTGGTGGCGAAGACCGGGCTGCGGCCGGGAAAATGGAAATCGCGCATCGGATGCTCCCCCTCGATGACAAAGACAGTATGACAAAGCCATTGCTCGCATCGCGCGCCCCCATTGGCAACCCGCCCGCCGCGCGCAATAACCCGCGATACAACAACCCGGACATGACCGTGGCGACCATCGAGGACTTCGACAAACTGGATATCCGCGTCGGCACCATCGTTGACGTGCAGGCGTTCCCGGAAGCGCGCAAGCCGGCCTACAAGCTGTGGATCGAGTTTGGCGGCGAGATCGGGGTGAAGTGCTCCTCGGCGCAGATCACGGTGCACTACAAAATGGACCAGCTGCTGGGCCGTCAGGTGATGTGCGTGGTGAACTTCCCGCCCCGCAAGATCGGTCCCTTCCTGAGCGAAGTGCTGACCCTCGGCGTGCCGGACGACGAGGGCGCCGTGGTGCTGCTCAAGCCCGACCTCAAAGTAGCCAATGGCGGGCGGCTGTTCTGATGGCGCAGAAATACTACGCCGTCACCTGGGACCAGCTGCACCGTGACGCCCGCGCGCTCGCCTGGCGGCTGATCGAGCGCGGGCCCTACAAGGGCGTGGTCGCCATCACCCGCGGCGGGCTGATCCCGGCCGCCATCATCGCGCGCGAAATGGAGGTGCGCCTGGTCGAGACCGTCTCCATCGTCACCTATGGGCGCGAGGACAAGGAATGGACGGAGATCGGCGAGCCGCAGGTGATCAAGCAGCCGGTCGCCGCCGGGGATGGCGAGGGGTTCCTCATCATCGATGATCTCGTCGACACCGGGACCACCGCGAGGGTGGTGCGCGCCTTGCTCCCCAAGGCGCATTTCGCCACCGTCTACGCCAAGCCCGCGGGCAAGCCGCTGGTGGATACGTTCGTCACCGAGGTCAGCCAGGATACCTGGATCATGTTCCCGTGGGACACCGAGCCGCAATTCTCGGTGCCATTGGCCAAGCGGGACCGGACCGAGGGGCAGGGCTGAACCGAGCCCGCAGCAATCAGGCAATCATATCATGAAGATATCCGTCAACTGGTCCTACCCGACCGCCATGCGCGTCGGCGCCGGGCGCATTGCCGAACTGGCCGATGCCTGCAAGGCGGCCGGCATGACGCGCCCGCTGCTGGTGACCGACCCCGGCCTGTCCGGCCTGCCGATGATCGCCCGGGCGCGCGACATCTGCGCCCAGGCCGGCATCCCCGTGCTGGTGTTCGACCGCGTGCAGCCCAACCCGATCGATCGCAACGTGGCCGATGGGGTGGATGCCTTCCGCGCCGGCAGCCATGACGGGGTGATCGCATTCGGTGGCGGCTCGGCGCTCGATTGCGGCAAGGTGATCGCCTTCGCCGCCGGGCAGAGCCGCCCGCTGTGGGATTTCGAGGACATCGGCGACTGGTGGACGCGGGCCATCAGCAGCGCGATCGCCCCCATCGTCGCCGTGCCGACCACCGCCGGCACCGGCTCGGAAACCGGGCGGGCGGGGGTGATCACCAATAGCGAGACCCACACCAAGAAGGTGATTTTTCACCCGCTGATGATGCCGAAGGTGGTGATCTGCGACCCTGAGCTGACCGTGGGCCTGCCGCCCTTCATCACCGCCGGCACCGGGATGGACGCGCTGTCGCACTGCCTGGAAGCCTATTGCGCGCCGGGCTATCACCCGATGGCCGACGGCATCGCTGTGGAAGGTGCCCGCCTGGTGCACGAGAACCTGCGCGTCGCGGTGCGGGATGGCGGCAATATCGACGCCCGCACCAACATGATGGCGGCGGCATCCATGGGCAGCACCGCCTTCCAGAAGGGGCTTGGCGCCATGCACGCCCTCGCCCACCCCATGGGCGCCCTGCTCAACACCCATCACGGCATGACCAACGCGGTGTTCATGCCCTATGTGCTCGCCTTCAACCGCCCCGCCATCGAGGCCCGCATCGCCCGGCTCGCGGCCTATTGCGGCATGGCGCCGAGCTTCGACGCCTATCTCGAAGCGGTGCTGGCGCTGCGCCGCGACGTCGGGGTGCCGCACACGCTCAAGGACTTCGGCGTCGATCTCGCGCAGATCGAGCTTATGGCGGACATGGCGATCGTTGACCCCACCGCCGGCGGCAACCCGGTCCCGCTCACCCGCGACATCGCCATGTCGCTCTACCGCAAGGCCTATGAGGGGACGCTCTGATCCCCCTCCCCGCCCCCGGGGAATCCGCCTAGACTGCGCCGCAACAACAAATCCCCGGGAGTTCCACGCCATGCGCCTCACCCGCCGCTCCGCGCTCGCCAGCGCCGCGACCCTGTTCGCCCCCGCCATCGCGCCCTCAATTGCCCGGGGTCAATCCGCAACCGTGCTGCGTTGGGGCGATGTGCAGGCACCCACCCATCCGTCCTCCCAGGCGGCCGAGCGGGCGGCCAAAGAGGTGAAGGAAAAGACCGCCGGGCGCGTCGAAATCCAGACCTTCCCCTCCGGCCAACTCGGCGGCTCGCGCGACATGGTGGAGGCGACCTCCTCGGGCGCCATGGGCCTGGTAACCGAAGGTGGCGCGCTGATCGGCCAGTTCCTGCCGCAGATGTCGATCATCGAGGCGCCGTATATCTGGAAGGACGCCGCCCATATGGGCCGCGCGCTAGCCTCCAGCTTCATCGAGGAGCTCAACAAGAGCCTGATCGAGAAGCGGGATTTGCGCATCATCGCCTCCACCTATTACGGCAAGCGCCACCTCACCACCGGCAAGAAAGAGGTCCGCAGCGTCGCCGACATGGCCGGCTTCAAGCTGCGGGTGCCGGAGGTCGACACCTTCGTCGCGATGACCGAGGCCTGGGGCGCCAAGGCGACGCCGATGAATTTCGGCGAGCTGTATCTGGCACTCTCCCAGGGCGCGGTCGATGGCCAGGAGAACCCGCTGCCGACCATCCAGGCCGGCAAGCTGTTCGAGGTGCAGAAGTTCCTGGTGCTCACCGGCCACATCATCACGCCGCGCTTCGTGGTGGCCAACGAGACCACCTGGCGCAAGCTCTCCGCCGCCGACCGGGACGTGGTGGCCGCCGCCATCAAATCCGCCGCCGCCTGGAACGACGCCGAGATCCTGCGCCAGGAGGACAGCCTGGCCGATACCTTCAGGAAGGCGGGGATGACGGTGATCGAGCCGGATGTGGAGAGCTTCCGCAAGCCGGTGCTGGCCAGCCTGCCCAGGAAATTCGAGGCGAAATGGGGCAAGGGCCTGTGGGACCGCCTGCAGGCGATGTGAACCGCGCCTTGCTCGCCCGCTTCGATCGCGCCCTCGCGCTGGCGGCGCTGCTGTTGCTGGTTGCTCTCCTGGTGGTGGTCACCCTCGGCGTGATCACCCGCGCGGCGGGCGATCCGCTGGTGTGGACGGACGAGGTCTCGCGCTTCCTGATGATATGGCTCGCCTGCGCGGGCTGGATGCTGGCCAGCCGCAAGCGCGGCCATATCCGCATCCGCTACTTCGCCAACATGCTGCCGGCGCTGCCGAAGCGCTGGGTGGAGTTCGTGCTGCAGGCCGCGGTGGTGCTGTTCGGCGCGCTGGTCGCCCGCCACGGCTGGACGCTGCTGCTGCGCAACTTCGACCTCGAAGCCACCACCGTGCCGGTGCCGATGGCGGTGATGTATCTGCCCATCCTGCTGGCCGGTGCGCTCACCGCGGTGCAGGCGGCGGCGGAATGCGCGGAAACCCTGCGGGGGCCGCGATGACGGCGCTGATCGTCGAGATCGGCGCGGTATGGCTGGTCGCCATCCTCGCCGGGCTGCCGCTCTACGCCTCGATGGGGCTGGCCGCCTTCGCCTTCGTGCATTTTGGCGGGCTCAACGACAGCATCGTGCCGCAGAAAATGGCGCAGGCGATCAACTCCTTCCCGCTCATCGCCGCCCCCTTGTTCATCCTGATGGGCAATATCCTGGGGGCGGCGAAACTCACCGACCGCATCGTCGCCTTCGCCTCGGCCTGCATCGGCTGGGTGCGCGGCGGCTATGCGCATGCCTCGATCCTCGCCTCGATGATTTTCGCGGGGATGGTGGGCTCCGCAGTGGCGGATGCCGCGGGCACCGGCGCCATCGAGATCCGCGCCATGCGCCGCGCCGGCTATCGCGCCGAGACGGCGGCGGCGATCAACGCGGCGGCCGCCACCATCGGCCCGATCATCCCGCCCTCGCTGCCGATGGTGATCTACGGCATCACCGCCGATGCCTCGATCGGCCGGCTGTTTCTCG
>JAPLOH010000097.1:20446-28618 GCA_026400845.1 Alphaproteobacteria bacterium | reverse complement strand
GGCTGTTCCGCGCCCTGCTGCCGCGCTCGCTCGGAGGCGATGAGGCGCGTCCGGCGGAGTCTGTGCGGATGATCATGGTGATCGCCGCCGCCGATGGCTCGACCGCCTGGTGCATCGGGCAGAATTCCGGCTGCTCGATGGCCGCTGCCTACATGGCGCCCGCGGCGGCCCGGCGCATCTGGGGCGACGATCCGCGCGCCGCGCTGGCCTGGGGCGCCGGGCCGCAGGGGCGCGCGGTGGTGGTGCCGGGTGGCTATCGGGTGAGCGGCACGTGGCAATTCGCCAGCGGCGGCCGCCATGCCACCTGGATCGGCGGCCATTCCCGGGTGGTCGAGTTCGACGGCACGTTGCGGCGCTGGGCCGCTGGACCGCTCGCCGGCGAACTGGTCGAGCGCTCCATGTTGATGCCGCGCTCCGACGTGACCATGCTGCGGGACTGGAACCCGATGGGGCTGCGGGGCACCGGCAGCGACAGCTACACGGCGAGCGACGTGTTCGTGCCCGACGAGCACAGCGTCATCCGCGACAACCCCGCGGACCGCCGCGAGACCGGCGTGCTCTATCGGTTCACTACCACAAATCTCTATTCATCGGCGTTCGGGGCGGTGGCGCTTGGCATCGCGCAGGGCGCGCTCGACGCATTCCAGGCGCTGGCCCGCGAAAAAACGCCCCAGGCGAGTGCGCGGATGCTGCGCGACAGCCACCATGTGCAGACCGCGATGGCCCTCGCCACCGCCAAGCTGCACGCCGCGCGGGCGCTGCTCATCACCACGCTGGAGGAGGTGTGGGACAGCGTCACCGCCACCGGTTCGCTCAGCCTCGACGAGCGCATGCGCCTCCGCATGGCCACCACCTTTGCCACCCATCAGGCCAAGGAGGTGGTGGATTTCGCCTATCACGAGGCCGGGGCGACGGCGATTTTCACGCCGCATGGGCTCGAACGGCGGTTCCGCGACGTCAATACGGTGACGCAGCAGGTGCAGGCGCGTATGACCCATCTGGAAACCGTCGGCGCCCATCTGCTCGGGCTGTCGCCACCATTGAGGTTCGTCTGATGAGCACAGCCACCGCGACCCTCTGCGAGTGTGGCAGCGGCCTGCGTGCCGCGCGCTGCTGCGCGCTCGACCCGGCGAGTGTGCCGCCGGCTGAATCGACGCGCCATCTCGTGCCCCTGGTGGAGCGCGCCATCCAGGCCCACCGCTCAGGCGATACCGCCGCCGCCGAGCGCCTGTGCCTCGACGTGCTGGAACTCGCGCCGGACCGGCCGGGCGCACTCACCGTGCTGTATGAAATCCGCAAGGCGGCAGGCAATTTCCGCGCCGCCGAGGCCCTGGTGCGTCGCATCGTCCGCTTCGACCCCAATAACTTTTGGGCCACCAACGAACTCACGTTGCTGCTGCTCGGCAAGGGCGACCTCGCGGAGGGCGAGATCCACGCCCGCAACGCCGTGCGCATCGCCCCCGAGAACCCGCAGGCGCACAACCTGATGGGCATGATCATGACCGAGGCGCAGCGCCCGGCGGTCGGCGAATACCACTACCGCCGCGTGCTCGTCCTGGCCGGCAACCGCGACCCCATCCTGCTGGCCAATCTCGCCTGGTGCCTCAAGACGCAGGGGCGCATGGAGGAGAGCCGTGCGCTCTACCAGGAGAGCGTCGCCGCGGCGCCCGAGATCCGCCAGACCCTGCTCGGCTGGGCGCGCATGGAGGAGGCCGACCGCAAGTTCGACGCCGCGATGGAGGTGCTGGCCCGGCTGGAGCAGGTCGCCCCGGAGGACCCCAACATCGCCCTCACCCGCGCCATCGTGCTCGGGCGGATGGGGCGCTACGACGAGGCGGTGGCGCTGCTCGACGGCCTCGCTGCGCGCTTCGAGGGTGGCCGTCTCGGCCCCAACGAGATGCTCGAAAAAGGCCGCCTGCTCGACCGCATGGGCCGCCATGACGAAGCCTTCGCCGCCTTCCTCGACGGCAAGGCGATGGCCCGCGAGCTCAGCGGCAATGTCTATCTCGACGCCCAGGCAAGCCAGATGGTGGCCCGGCTGCGCGGCTTCTTCACCGCCGAGCGGCTGCGCATCCTGCCGCGCGCAACGCCGCGGCGCGACGTGCCGCAGCCGGTGTTCATCCTCGGCTTCCCGCGCTCCGGCACCACGCTGGTGGAACAGACGCTGACCGCGCATCCCCGCGTCGCAGCTGGCGACGAGTTGCCGCTGATCCACGACATCACCGGCATCATGCCGCGCATGCTGGCCAGCCCCATGGCCTATCCCGAGGCGCTCGCCGAGCTGTGGATGGGCGACCGGCGCGACGGGCTCGACGATCTGCGCGACTACTACCTGCAGAAAGTCCGCCAGATGGGCGTGCTGCAGGAGGGGGCGGATTTCTTTACCGACAAGATGCCGCTCAACGAAACCCATCTCGGCCTCATCGCCATGCTGTTCCCCGAGGCGCCGCTGATCCATGTGATCCGCCACCCGCTCGACATCATGGTCTCGGCGATCTCCAACCATTTTACCCACGGCATGTACTGCGCCACCGCGCTCGAAACCGCGGCGACCCACTATGTGCGGGTGATGGACCTGGTGAGCCACTACCGCAGCCAGATGGCACTGCGTTATCTGCCGATCCGCTACGAGGACATGGTGGCCGACCAGGAGGGCAGCGTGCGCGCGATGCTCGATTTCGTCGGGCTCGATTTCGATCCGCGCTGCCTCAGCTTCCACGAGAACACCCGCTACGCCCGCACGGCGAGTTACGCGCAGGTCACCGAGCGGCTCTACGACCGCTCGATGTTCCGCCACCGCCACTACCTCCGCCACCTCGAACCCGTCATCCCGATCCTGCGACCGTTGATCGAGCGGCTCGGCTACAGCGTGGACCCGGATTGATGGAATCGGCGGTGCCCGGCACCGCGCCGGCGGATATTCCGGTCGCGGTGCCGCTCGGCGAGGTCTTCGCCATCGCCAACGAATTCGAGCGGACCGGGCGGGTGGAGGAGGCGGCGCGGCTGGTCCGCCACGCCATGGAATCCGCGCCCGACCAGCCCGACGTGCTGCACCTCGCCGGCATTCTCGCCTTCCGCCGCAAGCAGCCGCAGGAGGCGCTGGCGCTGATGGAGCGGGCGCTGGTGCTGGCCCCGGACGCGGCGCTCTATCTGCGCAATATCTGCGAGCTCTACCGCACCATGGGCCGGCTCGACGACGCCCTGGCGGCCGGGCAGCGCGCCTTGGCCCTGGCACCGCGTGACCCGATGGCGCTGCACAACCTCGCCATCCTGCACTACGAACGGCTGGAACCCGCCGAGGCCCTCGCCTGCGCCGACCGCGCCCTGGCGATCGAACCCGATTTGCCCGGCGCCCATTTCGAGCGCGCCGAAGTGCTGCTGCTGCAGGGCGCGATGGCGGAGGGCTGGGAGGAATACGAGTGGCGCTACCGCATCGCCGGCGCGCCGCAGTTGATGCCGCCGACCGACAAGCCGCACTGGGACGGTGCCTCGCTGAAGGGGGCTACGCTGCTGCTGATCGCCGATCAGGGGTTCGGCGACGTCATCCAGTTCGCCCGCTACATCCCCTGGGTGCTGGAGCGGGCTCCCAACATAGCCATCGCCGGCAGCGTCGAAGTCGCGCCGCTGCTGCGGCAGATCGCGCCGGGGGTGCAGATTTTCCAGAACTGGGCGGAGTGCCCGCCCTACGCCGCGTTCTGCCCGCTTTCGGGCCTGCCGCGCCTGCACGGCACGCGGGTCGAGACCATCCCGGCGCCGGTACCTTATCTGCGCGCCGAACCCGCCCGCGTGGAGCGGTGGCGCGCACGGCTCGACCAGCTCGCCCCCCCGGGCGTCCGGCGCATCGCCATCACCTGGGCCGGCCGGCCAACCCACAACAACGACCGCAACCGCTCGGCCGCACTCGCCGATTTCATGCCGCTCGCCGCGCTGCCCAACACCGCCCTGGTCTCGCTGCAAAAAGGCGACGCCGCCGCCCAGGCCGGCGCCTTCTTCGGCCGGGCACCGCTGCTCAACCTCGGCGCCGAAATCACCGATTTCGCCGATACCATGGCAATCCTCGACTGCGTCGACCTGCTGGTGAGCGTCGATACCTCGGTGGTCCACCTCGCCGGCGCCATGGGACGCCCCGCCTGGGTGCTGCTGCCCCGCGCTCCGGATTGGCGCTGGCTGCTGGACCGGACCGACACGCCCTGGTACCCATCCCTGAGGCTGTTCCGCCAGGACACCAGCCGCCGCTACCGCCCCCTGATCGCCCAGGCGGCCGCGGAGGCACGGGCCTGGTTTGCCAAGTACCATTGCGAACCATGAGAAGGCATGCTGCGCTCCCCTTCCTGGACTCATCGCGGTTGCGGCTCTGCTCCGGTTACTGTGTTGCGGAGCTCAGCGATCATAGAGGTCGTTCGGCCCGATGATGCTTAGAAGGCCATGCCTCCGTTGGATCCAGGATGAACACTCGGTGTCTCAGTAAGATCGTTTCGATACCACGAGCATGGTTTCCTCCTCGCCACTCGCTATATTCCTTGGCGACCTATCTAGTGAGACCTAGACCAGCGAGTACCACGGTTGCGGGTCTCAATCCCTGGAAGGTTGAGTCTTCGCCGTTACATCGGCGGCGCACTCGGCCACCTGCCTCACGTACGGACTTACACCATATGGTATCGTCGGCATGAGCCTTTCCGTCACAATTGTTCCGTTCGACGAGGCCGGGGACATCGAACCGCTGTGGCGCGACCTCGAGACACGGTCCGATGTGGCGTTTTTCCTCACCTGGGACTGGATCGGGTGCTGGCTGCAGACTAGCGAGGCACTACCTTACCTGGTTAGCGTCCGAGATGGCCCGCGCTTGGTCGCCATGGCGTTGTTCCAGCCTTCGCGGCAGCGGCGGCACGGACTGCTCGGCATAAATGCGCTCATGCTGCATCAGCTCGGCGACCGTGCCTCGGACATCATCACGATCGAGCACAACGGCATCCTCGCAGACCGCGACTTTTCAACCGCCGCCTTGCAAGCCGTGATTGATCATCTCGTCAGACATCAAATGGATGGGTGGTGCTGGGAGGAGATCCATTTCGGCGGTGTAGCGGCACCAGAAGAGTTGGTCCGGATCGCCGACCGTACCAAGCTGATGACCTGGTACCATTCCTACAAGCAATCGTGGGCCGTCGACTTGGCCCAACTGCGCCGCACCGGGGCCTCTTACCTGGACACATTAAGCGCCAATACTCGCTATCAGATCCGGCGCTCGATCCGTCTCTACACGGCGCGTGGTCCGCTTGCAGCCACCTTTGCCGCAACTGTTCCCGAAGCAATGCTCTATTTCGATCAGATGAAGGTCCTTCACCAGGAATACTGGACCGCGCGCGGCATGCCCGGCAGTTTCGGCTTCCCGTTCTTCGAACGGTTCCACCGGGCATTGATTGCCGACTGCCTGCCCAAGGGCACGGTGGAGATGATATGCATCACCGCGGGCAGTGAACCGATCGGGTATCTATACAACTTCATCAGCGACGGTTGGGTGTGTGCCTATCATACGGGATTTCACTATGAAATGAACCCTAAACTGAAGCCCGGACTGGTGAGCCACTATCTCTGCATCGAACACCATCTGCGCCAGGGTGCACGACGGTACGACTTCCTGGCGGGCAACGAGCGCTACAAGTCGAATCTCGCCGATCCGGGTCCACATATCGCGAATCTGGTGTTGCAGCGGCCGCTGCTGAAGCTGCGGGTTGAGCGTGCGACCCGCAGAATCAAGAACGAAGGCAAAAAGCGCTGGCCGCGCGCTGCATCCGAGCGCGCGAAGCACCTTCCCGGCGGCAAGGCCCTGGTCCTTGGCGATGACACACGCAGTTTCCTGGCTATCGTGCGCTCGCTCGGGCGAAAAGGTATCGAAGTGCATGTCGCACCCGAGAACTTCGCCTCACCGGCCCTTCGCTCCCGCTACATCACCCGCATCCATTTCCTGCCTTACTGGATGGGCGACGGCACAGAGTGGTTGCAGGCGATGGAGAGCCTGCTGAAAACTGAGCGCTTCGATCTCGTACTCCCCTGCAACGAGACCACCTTGTTGCCGATCGCGCGCCATCGCGCCAGGCTGGAGCGCCTTGCGCGGTTCGCTATTCCCGATGACCGAGCGATTTCGGTTCTGTTCGACAAGCACCACACTCGCGAGTTGGCACGATCGCAGGGCGTCGCGGTCTCGCCAGGCCGGCTGCCGATACCTGGAGAAACGGCAGCGGCGGTGATTGCCGAGTTCGGACTTCCAATTGTGGTCAAGGCGCGCAAGTCCTACGCACTCGATGCGTTGCATGCGCGGACCAAGGTCAAGATCATTACTAATGCCGCGGAACTGGCCGAGATTCAGGCCCATATTGCGCCCGAGACCTCCCTCTACGAAGCTTTCTTCCCCGGCCACGGCACCGGCGTATCGGTGCTGGCACGGGAGGGCCGTGTGCTGCAGGCTTTCGAGCACCATCGTCATCGCGAGAGCGGTACCACCGGCAGTTATTACCGCATGAGCGCTCCGCTGACGCCCGCGCTTGCGGCGGCCTGTGCGGCAATTGTCGGGGCACTTAACTACACCGGATTGGCAATGTTCGAGTTCCGCCTCGACGACCGCACGGGCGAGTGGGTGCTGCTGGAAGTCAACGCGCGGCCCTGGGGGTCACTGCCGCTCCCGGTTGGGCTCGGCGTGGATTTCCCCTATCGCTGGTATGCGATGCTGACGGAAGGGATAGAGACCCCCCCGGTGACGTACCGCACGGGCGTTTACGGGCGGAACCTGGTGCCCGACATCCGGAATACTCTGTCCGAGGCAAGGCAGGTGCGCGGCGGCCGCTTTGCGGTGCTGCGATTCGCCGCGAACCGAATCGCGGAGTTCGGCCGCCTGCTGGTCGGGCGCGAGGTGCTGGACGTGCAGGTACTCGACGATCCAATGCCCGGTGTGGTGGAACTCTGGAGCATCATCGGCGAGGTGATGCAACGACTCATGCGCAAATTGCCTGGCACCGCCATGTTCCGTCGCGCGCGGGCAGCGCAGACCCTGCGGCGCGCCGCCGGCCTGGCGAAGTCGCCGCGCATCCTGTTCGTCTGCCAGGGCAATATCTGCCGCAGCCCCTTCGCCGAGGCCGCCCTGCGTGCGCACATGCCGGGAGTGGATGTGGGCTCCTACGGTATGATGCCGGGCATGGGCCGGCCCACGCCCGACCTCGCCTTCGCGGCCGCCGCTGCCGTGAATATCGATCTGACAAACCATCGATCGGCTCATCTGTCACGAGAGATGGCACGCGCGGCAACGGCGATTTTGGTGTTTGATGATATCAACCGGCACGCCTTGCGGGAACGCTACCCGGATCTGGACGTCCCAGTGCTCTGGCTTGGAGATTTCGCCCACCCGCCGGCCACTACCATCGAGGATCCGATCGATGGCGGCGCCGAGTTGTTCGCGCGGGTCTATTCAGTCATCCTGCGGGGCGTTGACGGGTTAGCCCAGGTTTTGTCGCGCGCCTGACCTCAGTTGTCATTATATATTTATTTTGATAACGATACAAATATGCCGCAACAATTAACGCACACAATCTCCATCCACCGGCGCAACGTGTCCGATGAAAGGTTGGAAGCAACCCGATGACGCGCGATATTATAGTTGCGAGCGCGGCTTTCACGCCCGGAGCGAGCGCCCGAGCTTGACGTCATCCCCAGCATCCCGACCCAGGATGCAACAGAAAGCAACCGGGGCAGAAGTCTTGACCTCTTCCTGCCCCAGAAAAAGCCCTTGCTACCTGAACAACTTCTCGATCGCCGCCGTGTCGTAAAACTCCTGGAAACGCGCCAGCTTGCCATCGTGGACGGTGAACAGATGCACCCACTCGCTAGCCAACAGACCGCGCTTGCCGCTCTTGAGCCGCGCCTGGGTGAAGCCGATCACCACCACCATGTCGCCTGAGGCCACGAATTTGCGCGGCTCGAAGGCCTCGAAATCGAGGTTGGTTCCGAGGCCGGTGAGGAATTCCACCACCCCCGCATGCCCGCGCCTTGTGCCGACCCAGGGGATCACTGCCGGATCGCCGTTGGAAACCCAAACGATGTCATCGGCGCAGGTCGCGAGGAGCGCGGCCACGTCCCCGCGCCCGAAGGCGGCGTAGGCTTCTTGCACCAGTGCGGTATTGTCGC
>JAPLOH010000097.1:0-20428 GCA_026400845.1 Alphaproteobacteria bacterium | reverse complement strand
TCGCTCATGTCGTTTCTCCCTTCGTTCGGTATTACGTCGCACCCTATACGAACACCAGCCGACTTTGGATGCCAGCGGCGCGGATCTTTCCTCCTCCCCGGCCGCGGCCTAAACTTCGCCCAAGGGAGAAACCGCATGGACAGCATTTCCAGCCTCGACCTCGCGACACTTTCCGGCTTCGGCAATGAATTCGCCACCGAGGCGATGCCCGGCGCCCTGCCGGTTGGGCGCAACTCGCCGCAGCGCCCGGCGCACGGGCTCTACGCCGAGCAGTTCTCCGCCACCGCCTTCACCGTCCCGCGGAGCGAGAACCGACGCACCTGGTTCTACCGCATCCGCCCCTCGGCCAATCATCCGCCCTACGTGAAATCCGATCGCGGCCGTTTCGGCGGCCCGCTGGGCACCCCCAACCCCAACCGTTTGCGCTGGAACCCGCCGCCCCTGCCCGACGCGCCGACCGACTTCCTCGCCGGCCTCACCACCATGGCCGCCAACGCCGAGGGCGCTTATGGCGACGGGGTCAGCGTGCATGTCTATGCCGCCAACCGCTCGATGCGGCGCGTCTTCTGGAACGCCGATGGCGAGATGCTGATCGTGCCGCAGCAGGGCCGCCTGCTGCTCGCCACCGAGCTTGGCCGCCTGCTGGTGGCCCCCAACGAAATCGCCGTCATTCCCCGCGGCATCCGCTTCCGCGTCGAACTCCCGGATGGTGAGGCGAAGGGCTACGTCTGCGAAAACCACGGCGCCACCTTCCGCCTGCCCGATCTCGGCCCGATCGGCGCCAATGGCCTCGCCAACCCGCGCGACTTCCTCACCCCGACCGCGTGGTTCGAGGACCGCGACGAGCCGACCGAGGTGGTGCAGAAATTCCTCGGCGAGCTCTGGACCACCATGCTCGACCACTCGCCCCTCGACGTCGTCGCGTGGCACGGTAACTGTGCGCCGTATAAATATGATCTCGCCAATTTCATGGCGATCGGGACCATCAGCTTCGACCACCCGGACCCCTCGATCTTCACCGTGCTGACCGCGCCGACCGACACGCCAGGCCGTGCCAACTGCGATTTCGTGATTTTCCCGCCGCGCTGGCTGGTCGCCGAGGACACGTTCCGCCCGCCCTGGTTCCACCGCAACATCATGAACGAATGCATGGGTCTGGTCGGCGGCGTCTATGACGGCAAGGCCGAGGGGTTCCTGCCCGGCGGGCTCAGCCTGCACGGGATGATGAGCGCGCACGGGCCGGACAAGGCCACCACCGAGCGCGCCATGGCCGCCGATCTCGCGCCGCACAAGATCGCCGGCACACTGGCCTTCATGTTCGAAACCAACCAGGTGCTGATCCCGAGCCGACACGCCATGGCATGCCCCGAGTTGCAATCCGGTTATGACGGCGTGTGGAACGGCCTCGGCAGGATGTTCGGCCCATGATCGACCACACCCACGACCCCGCGGCCACCAGTTGGGTCGCCAGCGCCAACGGCCACACGGATTTCCCGCTGCAGAACCTTCCGCACGGCGTGTTCAGTCGGCCCGGCGGCGCCCCCAGCGGCGGCGTGGCGATCGGTGACAAGATCCTCGATCTCGCCGCCGCGCTTGCCGCCGGCCTGCTCGACGGGCAGGAAGCCGAGGCTGCCGCCGCACCGCGCCTCAATGGGTTTCTTGCGCTCGGCGCCGTCGGCCGGACGGTCCTGCGCCATCGAGTTTTCGCCCTGCTTTCCGTCGACGCCGCCGTCGTCGTCCAATCCCGCGCCGCCGCCTGCCTAGTGGATGCCGCCGATTGCGCCCTGCACGTGCCCGCCGCCATCGGCGATTACACCGATTTCTTCTCCGGCATCCACCACGCGATGAACGGCGGCAAGCTGCTCCGCCCCGACAACCCCTTGATGCCGAACTACAAATACGTCCCCGTCGCCTATCACGGCCGCGCCTCCTCGATCCGTCCGTCCGGCACCGACGTCCGCCGCCCCAACGGCCAGCGCAAACGCCCCGACGAGGCCGCGCCGAGCTTCGGCCCCTGCCGCAACCTCGACTACGAAATGGAATTCGGCATCTGGATCGGCGGCGCCAACGCGCTTGGCGAGCCGGTGCCGATCGAGCAGGCGGGCGACCACATAGCCGGCTTCTGCCTGCTCAACGACTGGTCGGCGCGGGATATCCAGGCCTGGGAATCCGCCCCTCTCGGCCCCTTCCTCGCCAAAAGCTTCCAGACCTCGATCTCCCCCTGGATCGTCACCCCCGAAGCCCTCGCCCCCTTCCGCATCCCGCAGCCGCCGCGCCCCAATGGCGACCCCGCGCCGCTGCCGCACCTCCACGCGGCCCATGACCAGGCGGCCGGCGCGCTCGATATCGCCGTCACGGTCCACATCCTCACCCCCCGAATGCGCGAGGCGGGCCTGCCGCCGCACCGCCTTTCCCGCGCCAATACGTCCGACCTCTACTGGACGGTCGCGCAAATGGTCGCGCACCACACCTCCAACGGCTGCAACCTCTCCCCCGGCGATCTCTTCGGCTCCGGCACCATTTCCGCCGTCGAGGACACCGGCTGGGGCAGCCTCCAGGAACTCAGCCTCGCCGGCCGCCGCGAACTCACGTTGCCCAACGGCGAAACCCGGATGTTCCTCGCCGACGGGGACGAAATCACCTTCCGCGCCCAGGCCGCCCGCCCCGGCTACGCCTCGATCGGCTTCGGTCCCTGCCGTGGAACGGTGTGGCCGGCGCGCGCCATTTGAAGGGCGAAGGCAAGCAAAGCTCCGCCGGGCAAGGGCCGTCGGCCCTTGCAACCGGCTACTTCTTGCGGCTGTGGCCATGACCTTCAGGTGATATCGCTGTCCTTTGCCGCGTGGATCAACATTGGGTGTCGGACCGGGGGCGAAAGTGCTGGTGATGATCGTTGCCGCTTTCGCGGTCCTCGCCGTGTCGGCGGTTCTGCAAGCCAGGCAGGCACTACGGTTGGGCAATCGCGGGGCGGCATTGTTGTGGCTCGTGGTGTCCGTGCCGTTTGGCTTGATCCGCTGCATGATCGCCTTGGCGTTGGTTCGGGACCCCGAACTCACGGCGAGCGGCCGATACGCGCACTGCGACACCCTTACTCAACCGCCCGCACACCCGACCTGCTCCCGCGCAAACCTCGGCCCACCGGCGCCACGCCGTAGGCGGCCCGCACGCCACCGCGCGAGGACGGCGGCGCGGTTGCCTGGCCTGTGAGGATCACCCCAGCGGCGATCGCGCCCGCTACCCCGTCGTGACGTGCACCGCGGGGGTGATGCGGAACCATTCCGGCTTCGCGCGCTCGATCTGGGCGGCGATCTGCAGCAGCAGCGGTTCAGAGGCGGCGCTGCCATGCACCTGCACCCCGATCGGCAGCCCATCCGAGTCGAGCCCGGCCGGCACCGAGATGCCGGGCATGCCGGTTTCGTTGCCGGGCATGGTGAAGCGGCAGGCATCGGCGAGGAAGTTCACCCAGCCGTCGAGGTCGTTGTTCTCTTGGAGCAGCGAGTACGGCCCATTGGCCTGGGGCACGCGGATGGCGAGGGATGGGGTGAGCAGCACGTCATACCGGTCCATCAAGCGGCCGAAGGCGCGTGTCGTGGTATTGTTGGCGGCCATCATGCGCAGGATGTCGTACTTGTCGTAGCGCCCTGCCGCGACGTAGTGGCGATACGTCATCGGCCCGAGCAGGCGGTGCAGGTCCTTGGGGTCGATCCCCTTGTCGGCGGCCTGGAGATCGAACATCGCGCGGCTGCCGATCCACTGGGTGATGTAGCCTTTCCACATCGTCGGCCAATCGCAGATCGAAGCCTCGTCAAGCTCCTCGACGTGGTGGCCGAGGCTCTCCAGCAGCGCCGCGGCCTCGCGGACGCGGGCGGCGACCTGGTTGTCGACCTGGGTTTCGCGGCCCCACATCCCCGTCGACAGCCCGATGCGCAGCTTGGCCGGGTCGCGCTTGATCGCTTCGACGAAGGTGCCGGTCGGGGGGCGGCCCATGGCGATGAAGCTGCCGCCATTGGGCACCCGGGTGAGGGTCTCATAGGCCGCCGCGGTGTCACGCACCGTGCGCGTCACCACCCCGTCGATGCTGATGCGGGTGATGTATTCACTTTGCGCGACCGGGCGTGGCACCCGGCCACGGCTCGCCTTGAGGCCGACGAGACCGCAGAAGGAGGCGGGGATACGGGTCGAGCCGCCGCCATCGGAGGACATCGAGATCGGCGTGATCCCCGCCGCCACCGCCGCTGCCGAGCCGCCCGACGAGCCGCCGGCGGTGCGTTCGAGGTTGTAGGGATTGCGGGTGACCTTGAGCTCGCCGAGATAGGTGGTCGATGTATCGAAGGTCATGCCGAATTCGGGGGTGGTGGAACGGCCTATCGGCACTAGGCCACCGGCCAGGAAGTTCTCCACCGTCGGGTCGGTCACCGACGCTACGTTGCCCTTGAACATCAGCGAGCCGGATTCCTGGAGGCGACCCTTGAGGCCAGCGCCGAGGTCCTTGAGGAACATCGGCACCCCGTAGAGCAGCCCGTCCTTGGCAGGGCCGTCGGTGTCGGGGTTGGCGATCACGTCATCGAACAGGCCGAGCACGGCATTCAGGCGGCCATCGAGCTTGCCGACGGCGGCCGCGCATTGGGCGGCGAGTTCGGCGGGGGTCACCGCGCCCGATTTCACCAGGGCCGCGAGCGAGGTCGCGTCGTGCCCGGCCCATTCCGCCCAGCTCATCGCCAGGCCCTGTGCTTTTGCCATGTCATGCCCTCCCCGATTGTTGAAGCGTGGGGAGGCTGGGCGGTTCAACGGCGCGGAGTCAAGCGATCGCTGCGAGCACCGCCTCCGCGATGGCATCCGGCGCCGGGCCGATGTCCACCACGATGGGCCGCTCTGCCGCCGTGGGCTCGCGCAGGGTAGCGAACTGGCTGTCGAGCAAGGCGGTCGGCATGAAATGCCCCTTGCGCGCCGCCATCCGCCCGGCGATCAGCGCCTTGTCGCCACGCAGATAGACGAGGCGAACATCGGGGCGATCACCGATCAGGATATCGCGGTATTCTGGCTTCAGCGCCGAGCAGGTGACCACGCCAGACTTCCCCGCCGCCCGCCAGCCATCGATCACAGCGGCGATGCTGCGCAGCCAAGGCCAGCGGTCCTCGTCGGTCAGCGGCGTGCCGCCGGCCATCTTGGCGACGTTTTCGGGGGGGTGCAGTGCATCACCCTCCCCGAATTCCCAGCCCATCCGCGCCGCCACGGCCTGGCCGACCGTGGTTTTGCCGCAGCCGGCCACGCCCATGACGACCAGTACCGTCACTTTTTCGGCGCCTCCACATGGCCCCCGAAGCCCAGCCGCATGGCGGAGAGCACTTTCTCGGCGAAGGTATGGTCCTGGCGCGAGCGGAAGCGGGTGAACAGCGAGGCGGCCAGCACGTCGGCCGGCACCGCCTCCTCGATCGCCGCCTCGATGGTCCAGCGGCCCTCGCCGGAATCCTCGACCACGCCGGAGAAGGACTCCAGCTTCTCGTCCTTCGCCAGCGCCTCGGCCGTGAGGTCAAGCAGCCAGGAGGTAACCACCGAGCCGCGGCGCCACACCTCGGCGATGTCGGCGACGTCGAGATCGAAGCGTTCGGCTTCCGGCAGGCGCGGCGAGTTCTTGCTGCGCAGGATATCGAAGCCCTCAGCCATGGCCTGCATCATGCCGTATTCGATGCCGTTATGGATCATCTTCACGAAATGCCCGGCGCCCGAGGGTCCGGCATGGAGATAGCCCTGCTCGACATTGGGCGCCCGCCCTTCGCGATTGCGGGAGGCGGGAATGTCGCCCTTCCCCGGCGCGAGGGCGGCGAAAATCGGGTCGAGGAATTCGAAGGCCGCCTTTTCGCCGCCGATCATCAGGCAGTAGCCGCGCTCGAGACCCCACACCCCGCCCGAGGTGCCGACATCCATGTAGCGGATGCCCTGGGCCGCGAGCTCACGAGCGCGGCGCACGTCATCCTCGGCACGCGGCTGCTGGTCGAGCTTTTCCACCAGGTCGGCCAGCGAGGTGGCGGGCGTCGCCCCCTCGGCGGCGAGGATGGCGACGGCCTTCGGGTCCGCGTCATAGACGACGCAGCTGTGGCCAGCGCGTATCAGGCGGCGGACGATATTGCCGCCCATGCGGCCGAGGCCGATCATTCCGAGTTGCATGGTCCGGGGTCCTTATTGTGCGAGACAGGAGAGCCCGCCGTCGACCGGCAGGCAGACGCCATTGATATAGGCGGCATCGTCGGAGGCTAGGAAGGCGGCGGCTTTCGCCACAGCCCACGCGGTGCCCATCTGCCCCGTCGGGGACATGGCGTCGCGCGCGGCAATCATCTTCTCACGGTCGTCGTATTGGCCGACGACCTGGGCATGCACCATCGGCGTATCCATCAGGCCGGGCATGATGACGTTGGCGCGGATGCCGTCCTTGGCGTGCTGCACGGCGATGGCACGGGTGAAGTGGTTCAGGCCGGCCTTGGAGGCGTAGTAGGAGTAGAACGGGTAGGCCATCACCACCCCGCCGGCGACCGAGGAGATGTTGACGATCGCGCCGCGCTTCTGCCGCTGCATGATCGGGATCACCTGGCGGCAGGTGAGGAAGACGCCGGTGAGGTTGATATCCATCACCTTCTTCCAGCGCTCCTCGGAGATCGACGCGATATCGCCCATGTCGGTGATACCGACGTTGTTGTGCAGGATGTCGATGGTGCCGAAGCGGGTATGGGTTTCCTCGACGATGGCGGCTACGTCGGTAGAGTTGGTGATGTCGCCGGCCAGCGCAGTGGCCTGGAGGCCTTCGCCCTGGATGATCGCGGCGGTTTCCTCGGCGGCGGCGCGGTTGAGATCGACGGCGACCACCCGGGCGCCCTCGCGGGCATACATCACCGCGGTCGCCTTGCCGTTGCCCCAGCCGGGGCCGGAGGAGCCTGCGCCGAAAACCAGCGCGACTTTGCCTGCGAGCTTCATGCCACCCGATCTCCCTTCTTCACCTGCACGGCGCGATTATCGGCCGCCGGCAGCATTTTCGCCGGGTCCCGCGTGACGACGAGGTCGATCAGCGTCGGCCCCTCGCTGGCGAGCCCGGTGGCGATCGCGGCGGCGAGCATCGCGGGGTCCTCCACCCGGATGCCGCGGCAACCCATGGCCTCGGCAATGCGAGCGTAGTTGGTCTCCGCGAGGTCGGAGGCGTGGTAGGCGCCGGCGCCGTACATCAGGTGCTGGAGCGCCTTCACGTAGCCGGAGGCGGCGTTGTTGACGATGACGATGGTGAAGCTGAGGTTGAGGCGGCGCGCGGTTTCCAGCTCGCCCAGCATCATGTTGAACCCGCCATCGCCGGTCAGGCTGACCACCTTGCGGCCCTCGGCGGCGAGCGTGGCGCCCATCGCGCCGGGCAGGCCGTAGCCGATGGAGGCGAAACCGCGGTCGGGCACGAAAGTGCGGCCGGGCGCCTTGGTATCGAACAGCAGCCCGCCCCAATGCGCCGCGAAGCCGCCATCGGCGACCAGGATGGCATCCGCCGGCATCGCCTGGTTCAGCTCGCCCATCAGGCGGCCCATGCTGACCGGGATTTCGTCGGAGGTGAGGCGCGGCGCCGCCGCCACCCGCCACTCCGCCATTTTCGCCGCCACGCTGTCGGCGTAGCCCTGCTGGCGGGCGCGGATCTCGGCGACCTCGGGTTCGAGCATGTGGTGGAGTTCGACGATGGTTTCCCGCGCATCGCCCCACAGGCACAGCTCGGGCTCGGCGGTGCGGCCGAATTCCTCGGCGACGTTGTCGATATGGATGATCCGCTTGCCGGCGGGGGGCACGGTGAAGCGCTTGGTGGCGATCTCGCCGAGCTTGCAGCCGAGCACCACGATGAGGAGCGGCCGAACAGCCCGGCGCTGAGCGGGTCGGTGCAAGGGATGGCGCCCTTGCCGGTCATGGTATGGGCAACCGGCAGGTTGATGGCGCGGGCGAACTCAGTGAGGTCCTCCGCCGCACCGGAGATATGCACGCCACCGCCGGCCAGCAGGATCGGCGCGCGGGCGGCGGCGATCATTTCCGCGGCGGCCGAGAGCGAGGCGGTATCGGGCACGCAGCGCAGGCTGGGGGCGGCCTCGCAGGCGGGGTCGCCCCGGAAAGCCGCGGGGTCGAACCCATGGGTGGCGTGGCAGATATCCTCGGGCACATCCACCACCACCGGGCCGGGGCGGCCGGAGGTGGCGACGCGGAAGGCGCGGCGCATCAACTCGGGGATGCGGGTGATGCTCTCGATGCGGATCACCTCCTTGCAGGCGGGGCGGAGGATGTCGATCTGGCGGCTTTCCTGGGTCATGTTCTTCCAGGAATGCTCGCGATGCGAATCGCCGACGATCACCACCAGGGGCGAGCCGGCGTTGAGCGCCTCGACCAGGCCGGTGACCAGGTTGGTCGCCCCCGGCCCCAGCGTCGCGTCGCACAGGCCGACGCGGCCGGAGACCTTGGCATAGGCATCGGCGATGAAGATCGCGGCGCGCTCGTCGTTGATGAGGTGATGCGCGAGGCCGAGCCGCCGTGCGGCGTCATAGAAGGGCAGCAGCTGGAAGCCGCCCATGCCGAACATGGCGCCGCCGTTGAAGGCCTGGATCATGCGGACGAGGGCCTCGCCCCCGGTCATCTCGTTATTCATCTCAGCGTCCTACCATCTCGCGCACCGCGGCAACCGTCGCCGCCTCCGTCACCCGAACCGCGTTCTCCAATGTCGGTGCATAGCCGATCGGCGCGCGCGGCGCGCCGAGCCGGCCCACTTTGGCGCCGAGTCATTCCGCCACCACCGCCGCGATCTCGGCGCCGAAGCCGCCGACCTGCACCGCCTCATGGGCGATCAGCAGCCGCCCGGTGCGCGAGACGCTGGCCAGCACCGTCTCCTGGTCCCACGGCCAGAGGGTGCGCAAATCGATCACTTCGGCCTCGATGCGGTGCTGGGCGAGGGTTTCGGCGGCGCGGGCGCAGACATGCACCTGGGCGGACCAGGAGACGATCGTCACATCGCGCCCCTCGCGCAGAGTGCGGGCCACGCCGAAGGGCACGAGGTGCTCGCCGTCGGGCACTTCGTCCTCCAGCGGCCAGAGGTTCTTGTGCTCCATGTAGACGACGGGGTCATCGCAGCGGATGGCGGATTTCAGCATGCCCTTGTTGTCGGCGGGGGTGGCGGGGCAGGCGACGACGAGGCCGGGGATATGGGCGTACCAGCTTTCCAGCGACTGCGAATGCTGCGCCGCGGAGGAGCGCCACATGCCGATCGGCTCGCGCACCACCATCGGCACGCGGGTCTGGCCGCCGAACATGAAGCGGGCCTTAGCGGCCTGGTTCACCAGCTCATCCACCGCGCAGAGGGCGAAATCGGAGAAGCGCATCTCCACCACCGGGCGCGTGCCCATCATCGCAGCACCCACGGAGGCACCGAGGATGGCGGCCTCGCTGATCGGCGCGTCGGAAATGCGGGCGGGCCCGAACTCCTCGACGAGGCCGCGGTACTGGCCGAACACGCCGCCGCGACCGAGATCCTCGCCGACGGCCCAGACCAGGGGATCGCGCCGCATTTCCTCGGCCAGGGCCTGGCGGGCAGCTTCCATATAGCTGATGCGGGCCATCAGAAGGCTCCCAATGCGGGGGAGCCGACGTCCTGCACATCCAGGAAGGCGGCTTCGGGTCCGGGGAAAGGCGCGGCGATGGCGGCGTCGTAGGCGGCGTTCATTTCCGCCTCGGCGGCAATGCGATCGGCTTCGATCTCGGCCTCGGCCACCCCGGCGCCGCGCAGCAGGTCGGCGGCGCGCAGGATCGGCTCTTCGCGTTTCCGTGCGGCCACCTCGTCGGCGGGGCGGTAGGGCGCGGTGTCGACGCCGGTGTGGCCGGTGAGGCGATAGGTTTTGGCGTGCAGGAAGCGGGGGCCGCCGCCGGCGCGAATGGCGGCGATCATCGCCTGGGCGGTATCCTCCACCGCCAGCACGTCATTGCCGTCCAACTCCTCGGCGGGCAGGCCGATCGCCCGGGCGCGCACAGCGGGGCCGCCGCCGGCGGTCATGCTGGCGGTGCGGGTGGTCGCCGCGAAGCCGTTATCCTCGCAGACGAACAGCACGGGCAGGCCGAACACCGCGGCCCAGTTCAGCCCCTCCAGGAACGGCCCGCGATTGATCGCGCCGTCACCGAAGATGCAGCACACCACCTTGTCCTCGCCCTTGAGCTTAATCGCGTGGGCGGCGCCGGCGGCGATGACGATGTTGGCGCCCACCACCCCGTTGGCGCCGAGCATGCCGACCTCGAAATCCGCGATATGCATCGAGCCGCCCTTGCCGCCGCAATTGCCGCCGACGCGGCCGAACAACTCGCGCAGCATGGCCTCGCTGGAGGCGCCCTTGGCGAGGGTGTGGCCGTGGCCGCGATGGGTGGAGAGCAGGATGTCGTCACGCCGCAGCGCGCCCACCACGCCGGCCGCCACCGCCTCCTGCCCGATCGAGGGATGGATGGCGCCGAGCACCACCTTGTCGCCGAGCCCACGCAGGGCGGCTTCCTCCAGCGCCCGGATGCGCCACATCAGGCGGTGCTGATCGCGCAGGCGGGCAATGTCGATATTGCGGCGTGGCGTTTCGGGCATGGACTTCTCTCCTGTGGGGTTGCTAGCACGGGGCTCGAAACAGCGTCCATGCGGAGGGACCATGCGCGGGCGGATTACGGTTGCGCCGACCATCACCAAGCTGCCCGAGGGGGCGGCGGGCGCGGTGCTGATCACCGGCTCGCATGGCGGCGCCTATCCGGCCTCGCTCGCCGCCAAGGCGCGGGTGCGGGCGCTGATTTTCCACGATGCCGGGATCGGGCGGGAGGATGCGGGGGTGGCGGCGCTTGGCCTGGCGATTCCGGCCGTCGCGATTTCGCATTTGAGCGCCCGGGTCGGCGATACCGCGGATATGCAGGCGCGTGGGCGGGTCAGCCGGGCCAATGCGGCGGCGGTGGCGCTCGGCGTGGTGCTCGGGATGGGCTGCACCGAGGCGACGGAGCTTCTGTGCGCGGCGGAGTGGATCGAGACGGCGGCGCCAGATGTTGCGGAGGGGCGCGCGGTGCTGCGGCCCGAGGGGGCGTATCGTCCGCTGGTGTTGATCGATTCGGCGGCAATGGTGGAGGCGGAGGCCGATCGCGGCGCCGTCATCGTCACCGGTTCGCATGGCGGGCTGGTGGGCGGTGATCCGAAAATGGCGCTGCGGGCGGATGGCTTCGCCGCCGCCTATCATGACGCGGGGATCGGCATCGAGGCGGCCGGGCTTGGCCGTCTCGCCCCGCTGGAGGCGCGCGGCATCGCCGCCATCACGGTCGCCGCCGCTTCGGCGCGGATCGGCGATGCGCGCTCGATCTTCGAGGACGGCATCATCTCGGCCGCCAATCCCACCGCGCTGCGCCTCGGCGCCGTTGTCGGTGCGCCAGCACGGGAGGTGCTGCTGGCCTGGACGCGGCTGGCTTGATGGCGGAGGGCGGTCTAGGCTCCCCTCAGCAAAAGGGAGGCCATCGCCATGGATGCCAAGGAAGTCGCCGCCATCAAGGACTGGCACGTCCATGTCTACTTCACGCCGGAGACGCGCGGCGCCGCCGAGCGGTTGCGCGAGCAGCTTGCCGAGCGCTTCCCCGACGCCCTGCTGGGCCGCTGGCATGACCGCAATGTCGGCCCGCATACCCGCTCGATGTATCAGGTGTTGTTTCCCGTCGGGCTCTACCCTGACCTGGTGCCCTTCATCGCGCTGAACCGCGCCGGGCTCGCGGTGCTGATCCACCCCAATACCGGGCGGGACCGCGACGACCATTCGCTGCACGCGATGTGGATGGGCGAAGTGCTACCGGTCGATCTCAGCGTGCTCAAGGAAGAGGGCGAGTAGCATGGCCGAAATTGAATGGCGCAAGCTGCGCGCCGAACAACTGCGCGAGGCGGCGCGGCAAGATGCCATGGTGATCCTGCCGCTCGGCGCCATCGAGCAGCACGGGCCGCATCTGCCGGTGGAGGTGGACAGCCAACTCGGTGAGCAGGTGGCGCTGCGCACGGCGCGGCTGCTCGATGCGCGGGGCCAGAAGGTGCTGGTGCTGCCCATGCTGTGGGCCGGGGTGTCCGAGCATCACATGAGCTTCGGCGGCACTATCACGCTCGATCTGCCGACCTATTCCGCGGTGATCGAGGGGATCATCAAATCGGTGGTCCGGCACGGCTTCCGCCGCGTGGTGCTGCTCAACGGGCATGGCGGCAATGAAAACGCGCTGCGCTGCATCACCGATGAGCTGACGCCGAAATACCGCATCCCCATCGTCGAGTTCACCTACTGGTATGCCGCCGCCGAGGCGATCGAGGCCATTCTGGAAACCCAGAAGGGGCTGCAGCACGCCTGCGAGGCCGAGACCTCGATGATGATGGCGGTGCGGCCGGAGCTGGTGGCCGAGGCGCGCATTCCGCTCGCCAAGGCCAACCGCACGCCCGATGTCTCGGACATCGCGGGCGGCGGGGTGTATCGCTGGCGCACCATCGGCGCCATGTCGTCCTCAGGGGTGGTGGGGAACCCCGAGGCGGCGAGTGCGGCCAAGGGCGTGCGGCTGTTCGACGCGGTCTCGGCGACGCTTGCGGACAAGTTGGGCAACCCCGAACTGTGGGACTTGCCGTGGGACAGCGACAAGCTCGACTAGACCAAAGATCCGGAGATACCGCGTGACCGACTCGATCCTGCTGGAAACCGCCGAGCGCCTGTTCGGCGACACCATCACGCCGCAGGTGCTGGCTGCCGCCGAGCATGGCGACTTCCCCCGGGGGTGGCGCCGGCCGATGCACTCGCGCTGCTGCGCGTCGCCGGCCGGCATGCGCTGCCGCTGCCGTTGGCCGAAACCATGCTCGCCACCTGGCTGCTCGCCGCCGCCGGCATCGCGATGCCCGAGGGGCCGTTGACCGTCACCGCCGCGCCCGGGCTCGTGTTGAGCCGTGATGGCGCGAAATGGCACCTCGCCGGCACCGCCATGGGCGTCGCCTGGGGCGGGGATGCGGCTGGGGTGGTAGTTCTGGCCGAGGTGGACGGTGCGCCGCATGTCGCGCTGGTTTCGGGCGGCTACACCATCGCCGAGCACCGCAATATCGCCCGCGAGCCGCGCAATACGCTGGTGTTCGATACTGTGCCCGACGCGGTGGCGCCCTCGCCGCTTTCCGCGCTCGACCTGCGGGCCGCCGGGGCCGCCACGCGGGCGTTGATGATCGCGGGCGCGCTCGAGCGCATCACCGCGATGACCACGCAATACGCGCTCGACCGCACCCAATTCGGCCGCCCGATCGGCCGCTTTCAGGCGGTGCAGCACAGCCTCGCGACGCTGGCCGCGCAAACCGCCGCGGCGCTGGCCGCCGGGGACATCGCCGCCGAGGCGGTGGGCGAGGGCGTGGACCTTCTCGCCATCGCCGCCGCCAAATCGCGCGCCGCCGAGGCGGCCGGCATCGGGGCGGCATTGGCCCACCAGATCCACGGCGCCATCGGCTTCACCTACGAGCACAGCCTGCATTACTTCACCAAGCGGCTGCACGCCTGGCGCGAGGAGTATGGCGGTGAGCCGGAATGGAACGAGCGCCTGGGCCGCCACCTCGCCGCCGCCGGGGCCGATGCCCTGTGGCCCACCCTGACCGCGATCTGAGGCCGCCATGTCCGCGCTCACCTTCCCCCCGCCGCCCGTCTCCCTCGAAGCCGAAGCCCTGCGCTCTGAAGTGCGGGCGTTCCTCGCAACCGAGTTGGCCGATTTCCCCGCCGAGAGGCGGATGGAAAGCTGGTCCGGCTTCGATGCGGCGTTTTCCCGCAAGCTTGGCCAACGCGGCTGGATCGGGCTGACTTTCCCCACCGAATATGGCGGGCATGGCCGCACGGCGCTGGAGCGCTACGTGGTGATCGAGGAGCTGCTGGCCGCCGGTGCCCCGGTGGTTGGCCATTGGATCGCTGACCGGCAATCCGGCCCCTCCATCCTGCGCTTCGGCTCCGAGGCGCAGAAGCGCTTCTTCATCCCGCGCATCGTCGCCGGGGAGTGCTTCTTCTGCATCGGCATGTCCGAGCCGAATTCGGGTTCCGACCTCGCCTCGGTGCGCACGCGGGCGACCAAGGTGGAGGGCGGCTGGCACATCAACGGCACCAAGCTGTGGACCAGCCAGGCGCATTTCTCCCACTACATGATCCTGTTCTGCCGCAGCTCCGGCACGCCGGAGGACCGGCAGAACGGCACCAGCCAGTTCCTGGTCGATCTCAAGACCACCAAGGGCCTCTCGATCCGCCCGGTGCACGCGCTGACCGGGGAGCACCATTTCAACGAGATCGTCTTCCAGGACGCCTTCGTGCCGGATGACGCGTTGCTCGGCGAGGAGGGCCAGGGCTGGCATCAGGTGACCTCGGAGCTCGCCTATGAGCGCTCGGGGCCGGAGCGCTTCCTGTCGTCGTTCATCCTGTTGGTGGAGACGCTGCGGGTGCTGGGCGCGCATCCGTCCGAGCGCGCGGCGATCGCCATCGGGCGGCTCGGCGCCCATCTGGTGACGCTGCGCCGGCTGTCGCGCTCGGTCGCCGGCATGTTGCAGGCGGGCGAGAACCCGGCCACCCAGGCCGCCCTGGTGAAGGACCTCGGCGCGCTGCTGGAGCAGGAAATCCCCGATATCGCGCGCAGCCTGGTCGCCGTCGATCCGCCGACGCCGGAGATCGCCCGTTTCGCCCGGGTGCTGGACTACACCACCCAGCACGCCCCGAGCTTCTCGCTGCGCGGCGGTACCCGCGAAATCCTGCGCGGCATCATCGCCCGCGGGCTGGGGTTGCGCTGAGGAAGGGCGGGGCACTCCGGCGGGGCTGACGGCGGAACCTTTTTCGGGCATAAGGCCCCGAGTATGACCCGGTTGGAGGAACCAACGATGACCCTGCGCATTAACGCCGAAGCCCCGAATTTCACCGCCGAGACCACCGAGGGGAAGATCAACTTCCATGAGTGGATCGGCGATAGCTGGGCCATCCTGTTTAGCCATCCCAAGGATTTCACTCCGGTCTGCACCACCGAGCTGGGCTACATGGCTGGCCTCAAGCCCGAGTTCGACAAGCGCAACACCAAGATCATCGGCCTCAGCATTGACCCCGTGGCCAACCATGCCAAATGGGCCGCCGATATCGAGGAGACGCAGGGCCACGCCGTGAACTACCCGATGATCGGCGATACCGACCTCAACGTCGCCACCCTCTATGACATGCTGCCCGAGGGCGCCGGCACCACGTCGGAGGGCCGCACCGCCGCCGATAACGCCACCGTGCGCGCGGTGTTCATCATCGGGCCGGACAAGAAGATCAAGGCCATGCTGGTCTACCCGATGAGCACCGGGCGGAATTTCGACGAGGTGCTGCGCCTGCTCGAGAGCTGCCAGCTCACGCTCAAATACACCGTCGCCACCCCCGTGAACTGGCGCCCGGGCGAGGACGTCATCATCCCGCCGGCGGTCTCCAACGAGGCGGCGGCGGCGAAGTATCCCGGCGGCTGGAAGACCGTGAAGCCCTATCTGCGGGTGGTGGCTCAGCCGAAGGACTGAACGAGAGCATCGAAGACCGCCGCCACGGGAATGGCGGCGGTTTCGCGGCCGCCGAAATCCTGCGCCCGCAGCAGCGCCAGCCGCGCCGCTGCGGGCGCGAATTTTTGGGGGTCGGTGGGGCCGAACAGCGAGATGAGCGGAATGCCGGCCGCCGCCATCATGTGGCCGCCGCCGCAATCCGCGGCCACCGCGGCCAGACAGCGCCGGGCGAGCGCGATGGTGAAGTCGGGCGCTGCCGTGTCGCCGAGCGCGGTGGCTGCCTGCAGCGGGAAGAGCCCGCCTGGCAGGGCGGCGGCGAGGTCGGCATGGCGGCCCGCTTCATCGGGGCCGAGGATCAGCACCGGCGTGATGCCGCCGTCCATCAGCCGGCGGGCGAGGTCCACATGCATCGCCTCCGGCCAGGCCTTGTGCTTGCCCCCGGCGCCCAGCACCTGGGCGACGTAGCGCTTCCCCTCCGGCAGCAGGCGCTCGGCGAGGGCGGTGGCTTGCGCCGGCAGCAGCAGCGGGGCATCCGGGCGGGGTTCGGCTCCGATGACGTAACTCAGCGTGGCGAGCAGCCGGGTTGCGAGATGGCGCGGCGGGCGCGGCACGCAGCGCAGCGGCCATCCGGGCAGGCCCCAGGCGGCCTCGGTGACGAAGCGGCGGGGTTTCAGCCGGCGCAAGGCGAGCGCGGTGCCGAGCATGCCCTGGGTGTCGATCAGCAGGTCGAGCCGTCCGCCCAGCGCTTTGGCGAGTTCCGCCCCGGTGCCGGCGTTTTCCAACACCTGATCGAGCAGCCCGGCGGCGAGCGGCGCCAGCGCGCCGGCGAAAGCGCTTTTGCCGCGCCCGGCGATCCAGGTGATCTCGGCGGCCGGATACGCATGCCGCAGGGCGCGCAGGAAGGGCAGCTTGATGAGCGCATCGCCCACCAGATCGAGGTCGACATAGACGCCGATCCGGGTTCGGTCGGCGATGGTGGCGGCGGGGGGCGATTTGTCGGCGGCCATGGGGGCTGATACACGGCCCGGCATGGGTTCCGCCATGCCCCCCGACGCCGCCGCCTCCGCTCGCACCCTCATCGGGCGGCTGTGGCGGCACTACGTGCTGCGCTACCGCGCCCGGCTGCTGCTGGTCGGCGCGCTGACCTTGCTGCTCGCTGCCGCCCAGGCCGCCTATCCGCTGGTGATCCAGCACGCCATCGCCATGTTCACCGGCAAGGATCGCCGCATCCTCTACCAGGTGCCGATCCTCGTGCTGGTGGTGACCTCGGTGCGGGCGCTGGTCTGGTATTTCCAGGCGGTGATGGTGCAGGACATCGCCATGCGGGTGATCCGCGATTTGCAGGGCGACATGTTCTCCCGGCTGGTCCACGGCGACCTCGCCCGCGTTGAGCGCGAGGCGCCGGCCTTGCTCACCCAGCGCTTCACCACCGACGCGGTGACCATCCGCGAGGCGCTGATCCGCGTGGTCAACGGCGTCGGCAACATCATGACGGTGGTCGGGCTGGCCGGCTCGATGCTCTATATCGACTGGGAGCTGAGCCTGATCGCGCTCGTGCTGTTCCCGGTCGCCGCCTACCCAGTGCACCGCATCGGCCAGCGCCTGCGCCGCGCCTCCGGCCGCATGCAGGAGACCACCGGCGAGGCCGCGGCCCTGCTCAACGAAAGCTTCTCCCAGGCCCGCACCGTGCGCGCCTACCGGCTGGAGGATGCCGAGACCACACGGGCGCGGGCCGCCTTCGAGGCGCTTTACCGCTCGCTGATGCGCATGATCCGCGGCCGCGCCCGGTTGGACCCGCTGCTGGAGGTGGTGGCCGGGGTGGCGGTGGCGATCACCATTGGCTTCGCCGGCTGGCGGGCGGCGGTGGGGGATGCGCAATTCCACGAATTCGCCGGCTTCGTCGCCGCCCTCGGCCTCGCCGCCCAGCCGCTGCGGGCGCTCGGCAACCTCAACTCCGCCGTGCAGGAGGGCATCGCCGGGCTGCTGCGCTGCTTCGCGGTGATCGACGAGCGGCCGCGCATCGTCGAGGCCAAGGGCGCCACCGCCCTGCCGGCCGGGCATGGCGAGGTGCGTTTCGACGATGTTCGCTTCGTCTACCCGGATGGCCGTGTCGGTCTCGATGGCCTCTCCTTCACCGCCGAGCCCGGCCGCACCATCGCCCTGGTTGGCCCTTCCGGCGCCGGGAAATCCACCGCGCTGGCACTGATCCCGCGCCTGCACGAGGCCAGCACCGGGGCGATCCGCATCGACGGCGCCGATGTCCGCTCCGTCACGCTCACCAGCCTGCGCGATGCCATCGCCTATGTCGGGCAGGACACGCTGCTGTTCGACGACACGGTGGCCGCCAATATTCGTATGGGCCGCCCCGGCGCCGACGACGCCGCGGTGATCGAGGCCGCCCGCGCCGCCGCGGCCGACCAGTTCATCGCGGCCCTGCCGCAGGGCTACGCCACCCCGGTCGGCCCCGGCGGCGGGCGGCTTTCGGGCGGCCAGCGCCAGCGCGTCGCCCTCGCCCGGTCTTTGCTGCGCAGCCCCCCCATCCTGCTGCTCGACGAAGCCACCAGCGCGCTCGATGCCGAGAGCGAGCAATTGGTGCAGGAGGCGCTGACCACGCTGCGCCGCGGCCGCACCACCATCGTGGTCGCCCACCGCCTCTCCACCGTGCGGGACGCCGATCTCGTGGTGGTGATGGCCGACGGCAAGGTGGCCGAGCAGGGCACCCATGCCGCGCTGATGGCCGAGGATGGGCTCTATGCGCGGCTGGTTAAGACCCAGTCCTTGCTGCAATAAACGGGGATGGAGTCGTTTCTGCCAATCGTCGGCCTGTCGCTGGGGGTGAGCCTGGCCTCGAGCGCGCTCGCCGCGGCGCTGGGCATTCCGCTCGCCGCACTGCTCGCGCTCACCCGCTTCCCCGGGCGCGGCGTGCTGGTGGTACTGGTCAATGCGCTGCTCGGCCTGCCCCCTGTCGTGGTCGGGCTGGTGCTCTACCTCACCCTCTCCCGCGCCGGCCCGCTCGGCAGCCTCGGCTGGCTGTTCACCCCATTGGCGATGGTGCTGGCGCAGGCGATCCTCGCCACCCCCATCATCGCCGCTTTGGCCCATCGCGCGCTCGAAGCCTGCTGGCGGGACTATGGCCGCACCATGCAGGCCGCCGGTGCCTCGCGGCTGCGCGCCTTGCCGCATCTGCTGCGCATGGCCCGCCGACCGATCGCCACCGCGCTGCTCGCCGGCTTCGGTCGCACCGTCTCCGAGGTGGGCGCCGTGCTGGTGGTGGGCGGCAACATCGCCGGCTTCACCCGCACCATGACCACCGCGATCGCGCTCGAGACCAGCAAGGGCAACCTTGAACTGGCCGTGGCGCTCGGTATCGTGCTGGTCGGCATTAGCGTGATGATCAGCGCCACCGTGCTTGTCCTGACCGGAGCCAGACGATGAAATTCCTCCTCGCTCTCTTCCTCGCCCTCGCCAGCCTTCCCGCCTCGGCCGCCACCATCGTGCTGGCCTCCACCACCTCGGTGGACAATGCCGGCCTCCTCAGCCGCATCCTCCCCGGCTTCACCGCCAAGACCGGCATCGAGGTCCGGGTGCTCGCCCAAGGCACCGGCCAGGCGCTGGCCACCGCGGCACGCGGCGATGCCGATCTCGTGCTGGTGCATGACCCCGAGGCCGAGGCCGAATTCATCGCCGCCGGCCACGGCGCCCGCCGCGTCGAAATCGCCTGGAACGACTTCGTCATCGTCGGCCCCGCCGCCGACCCCGCCCACATCGCGGGCACCAAGGACGTCACCGCCGCCTTCCGCGCCATCGCCGCCTCCGCTACCCCCTTCGTCTCGCGCGGCGACAAGAGCGGCACCGACGCCCTGGAGAAGCGCATCTGGCGTGAAACCACCATCCAGCCCGCCGGCCAGCCCTGGTATAGGGAGATCGGCGGCGGCATGGGCGCCGCCCTCAACATGGCCGCCGCCACCGACGCCGTGACCCTCACCGACCGCGGCACCTGGCTCGCCTTCGGTAACCGCCGCTCCCTCGTCGAACTCCTCCGCGGTGACCCGCGCCTGATCAACCGCTACCGCGTCATCGAGCTCAACCCGGCGCGCCACAAATCGGCGAAGCTGGCCGAGGCCCATATCCTCGCCGAATGGCTCGCCAGCCCAGAGGGGCAGGCCGCCATCGCCGCCGTCACCATCGCCGGCGAGACATTGTTCAACCCCGGCGTGCGGGAAATCCACTGATTTCGAATTTTAATTGTGATATCGTAATAATATTCTCGCACCTCTCCCAACCTGACTCAATCCCGCGGCAGTCTTCGCGGCAGCAGCTTCATCGGCTTGCCCTCGGAGTTGGGATACCACAGGATCGCCTCGCGCTCCTTGCGCGTAAGGCGTTTCGGCTTGGTCGAAACCTTCTTCGGCAGCGGCTTGCGCGGACGGCTATGGCCGGCGGTGACCGGCCGAGGCAGCGGCGGCACGCAGGCCACCTCGACCCCGAGAATATGGAACATCGGCCGCAGCGCGCGCTGCGCCTGGGGCGAACTCGCGATCAGCGCCGCGACCTCGGGACGGTCGAGCAGATATGCGATCTGCAAGTTGCACCCGCGCATTTGCCAACCCAACTGCCCGATCCAATCCTTCCGGCGTGGAATCGCCAGCCGCGGTCGCGCGCGCTCCTTGCGTACCGCCCCGGCGCGGGACTTACGGACCGGAAAGCTGTCCCCAGCCGCAATCCGCTCCAACACCCGGCCGAACCGCCGCGTGCACCGGATCAAATAGTTCCACACCTCCATCCAGTGCGCCGCATAGGGATGGCGCGCCAGCAGCGGGATCATCGTCTTCACCAGATTCACCACGATGCGCAGCATCAACCCCGCCACTTCGGCGTGCAGGG
>JAPLOH010000258.1 GCA_026400845.1 Alphaproteobacteria bacterium | reverse complement strand
TGCGCGACCATCCGATCGAACGTGACGACGCTCACGCCGGTCAGGCGGCGAAAGCAGGTGCTGCGACGAAGCTGGGAGGCGGACAAAGCATGCGCCACGTCTGGGGCTCCTTCTCAATGAAGGAGTCCTATGAATCCTATACACCCGTGATCTGGGAAACCCCTGATTTCATATCGATTCCGCGCCGCGGTGGGCCGACTTCCGCAACAGGTCTATTAAAGGCGCCTCTCGTTGGACAATTTTGCAGAGTAGCTCTCGAAGTAAATTTTAAAATTTAGGCTGCCTGATCCTGCCGTTCGCCACTCTGTTCTCGACCGGTGTGCTGACGATCGTGATCAAGCTGATCATGGCCAGCTCCTTTGCCGCGATCATGCTCTACGCCGTGGAACTGCTGCCCGGGCGGGTCGGCCTGGTGGGCGGGTTCTTCTACGGCCTAACCTTCGGCCTGGGCGGCATCGCTGCCGCCGTGCTCGGCGGGCTGGCGGACCAATATGGCATCGAGACTATGTACCGCGTCTGCGCCTTCCTGCCCGCCATCGGCCTGCTCGCCTGGTTCCTGCCGCGATTGCGCTAGGTTCAGGTCCAGCAGCCGGGGCGCACCGCAGCCAAACGGATAAAAAATTTTTGCTTCTTTTTTCAAAAAGAAGCGGTTCCTTCCTAACCTAGGCCTTCTTCACGTTCCAGAACGCCGTGACCGGCGCCTTCACGATATCGCTGACGGTATCGCGATGCGCCTGCGGCACGAAATACTGGCCGACCGGGATGAAGGGCGGCTCCTCGAAGGCGAGCAGCTGCATCTGCTCGCAGATTTTCTTCTGGGCCGCGAGGTCTGGCGCGTCGAACCAGAGTTCCGTGAGGTCTTCCATTTTGGGGTTGGGTTTGTGGGCGTGCAGGGGCAGGTGGCTGCCGGGGTTGGTGATCCAGAGGCCGGCCCAGCCGACGGCGAAGATGTTCCAGGCGCCTTTTTCGGTGTTTTCCTTGGCGTTCCAGCGGCTCAGCAGGGTGCCCCAGTCGGTAGCGTCGAGTTTCACGTTGAGGCCGATGTCGCGCAGCAACTGGTTGAGCACCATGCCGTAGGCGTTGGCGGTGGGGAGTTCGGTGGCGATCATCTGGACGATCTGTTCGCCGTTGTAGCCGCTTTCCTTCACCAGCTTGCGCGCGGCATCGAGGCTGCGGGGGCCGTTGAGGGCCTCCATGCCGACGCCGCTGGCGAAGGGCGAGGCGGGGTGGAAGGGGCCGACGCCGGTGCGCATCAGTTCGGTCTGGTCGCCGATGACGGACTGGATGAAATCGGACTGGATGACGGCCGGGAACAGCGCGCGGCGCAGCTTGGGGTTGTCGAAGGGCGGGATGGCGTTGTTGAAGTAGATTTCCGTCCAGGTGCCCAGCGGGTCCACCACCTCGACCTGGACGCCCGGGGATTTGCGCAGCTGGGGCAGCAGGTCGAACAGCGGGCGTTCCAGCCAGTCGACTTCGCCTTTGATGAGCGCCTGGGCGGCGGTGGCGGTGTCGGGGATGATGTGCCACTCGACGCGATCAAGATAGGCAACCTTGCCACCCGACCACATCTCCGGCTTTTCCGCGCGGGGGACGTATTTGTCGAATTTGGCGAAGGCGGCGCGGCTGGAGCGGTCCCATTCATTGGCGAGGAAGCGGTAGGGGCCGGAGCCGACCGCTTCGGTGATCTGGTTGAAGGCGTCCTTCGTGCTCACGATGCGCTCGGGGAGGATGAAGCAAGAGGTGGCGCCGAGGCCGTAGGGCAAATGCGCGAAGGGCTTCTTGAGGTGGATTTCGAAGGTGCGGTCGCCGGTCACCTTCATCTCGTTCAACTGCGATGCCATGCGCTTGCCGAACAGGTCCCGCCCGGACCAACGCTTGATCGAGGCTACAGCATCCTTGGCGCGGACGGGTTCGCCATCATGGAACCACAGGTTTTCGCGCAGCTTGAAGGACCACACCAGGCGGTCGGCGGAGAGTTCGTAGCCCTCCAGCATCTGCGGCTGCGGGATCAGCTTGGCATCGAGGCCGAACAGCTGATCGGCGTACATATAGGCGGCGTCGAACGCGATGAGTGCGCTCGACCACAGGGGGTCGGGCGTCGAGAGGTTGGCGTGCGGCACGAAGCGCAGGGTTTTGGCGGCGCTCTGGGCGATCGCAGGGCGGGCCAGGGGGGCAGCGGCGGCGAGGGAGAGGGCGGCACGGCGCGGGAGCTTCATCGACATGGGGGCAAACCTCCGGACTGGTCCGGCAGCCTAGGCACCCCATGGCGACGGGCGCAAGTCTCAGGGCTTCTGGTAGGTGGCGAAGAACTTCCGCACCGGTGTCAGCGTCTCCCAGGTGCCCTTGAAGCCCTTGGGGATCATGAAGGTGTCGCCGGCGGTATAGGTAGCGACGGTGCCATCAGCCGCGGTGAGGCGCACCGAGCCTTCGAGCAGGGTGCAAAGCTCGTCCTTCACGTAGTTGATGTCGGACTTGCCGGGCTCGGAGGACCAGAAGCCGCTGCGAAACGCGCCGTCGGGATCGGTGTACCAGAGCTTGGTGGTCATCCGCTTGCCGGGCTCACCGGTGGTGGCTGGGTCATATGCGATGGTGTGGATGGTGTTCAGGTTGGCATCATCGGGCATGGATGGGCTCCCCTATAGGTTGGGTGTGAAAAAAGGAAGGAAGCGGTTCTTTTTTGAAAAAAAGAACCAAAAAACTTCTATCCATTGGCTTCGAACTCTCCGCGGAGAGAGCGAAGCCAAACGGATAAAAAGTTTTTGCTTCTTTTTTCAAAAAGAAGCGCTTCCTTCGCTCACGCGACTACAGCTGCGAAGCGGCGTATTCGTAGTTGGCCAGCTTGTTCAGCCAGTTGTCGACGTAGTTGGGGCGGACGTTGCGGAAATCGAGGTAGTAGGCGTGCTCCCACACGTCGCAGCCGAGCAGCACCTTGCCCTCGCCGGTGGCGAGCGGGTTGGAGCCATTGGGGGTCTTGGCGCATTTCAGCTTGCCGTCGGCGGCCAGCACCAGCCAGGCCCAGCCGGAGCCGAACTGGGTGGTGGCGGCGGTCTTGAAAGCATCCTTGAAGGCCTGCACCGAGCCGAAATCCTCGACGATCTTGGCTTCCAGCTTGCCGGGAATGCCGCCGCCGGTGGGGGACATGTTGTCCCAGAACACGATGTGGTTCCAATGTTGGCCGGCATTGTTGAACACGCCGGCGAGCGAGGCGTCACCATGAGAGAGCTTCACGATCTCTTCGAGCGACTTGCCCTGCAGCGCGGCGTTGCCGGCGACGAAGCCGTTCAGCGCGGTGACGTAGGCGTTGTGGTGCTTGCCGTGATGCAGTTCCAGCGTCTCCTGGCACATGCCGTTGGCGGCGAGCGCCGAGGTCGAGTAGGGCAGCGAGGGCAGTTCGAAGGCCATGAGCGCATTCTCCGGTTGTGGTTCTAGAGCCGTGGTTACAGCTATGGCCGCGGCCGCGATGCGTCAAGCTTGCGGGCGCGAAACTTGCGTGGCGGCGCGTTTCACGGCAGGTCGGAAGGGATGACCGACGCAATTTCCGCCAACGGCGCCACCGTGCGTCAGCACGATCCGGACCGCTTCCTCTGCGCCCTGTTCGCCCCCCCGGCGCGGCGCGAGGCGCTGTTCACGCTCTACGCCTTCAACCACGAAATCGCCCGGGCGCGGGAGGTGACGTCCGAGCCGATGCTGGCGCTGATCCGGCTGCAATGGTGGCGCGAGGTGGTGGAGGGCGCGGCACGGCGGCACGAGGTCGCGACACCGCTGCGGGCGCTGATCGAGGCGGGCGCGCTCGATGCCGGCGATCTGCTGGCGATGATCGAGGGCCGCGAGATAGAGGCGGACGGGACAATCCCGGACGTGGCGGCGTTCGACACCTATGCGCGGCAGACCGGCGGGCATCTCGCCGCGGCCGTCGGCGCGCTGCTCGGCGCCGGGAAGGCCGATCGGGCGCGGCTGCTCGCACTCGGCACCGGCTACGCCATGGCCGGCGCGATGCACCGCTTTCCCGCCCTCGCGCGCGAGGGGCGCTGCCTGTTGCCGGAGGACATGCTCGCCGCCCAAGGGCTCTGCGTGCATGACGCGATGGCGCGGCCGGACGGGGTCGATCTCGCCGGGCTGATCGGCGTGGCGCGGGATATCCTGGCATCGGCGCAAGCCTGGCGGCGGCCGATAATCGCGGCGGCGTTGCCGGCAGTGCTGGCGCGGCGCGATCTGGCCCGCGGGTTGGCGTCGGGGCCACGTGGGATCGGTGACCGGCTGGCGGTGCTCGGCGCCTATGCGCGCGGGCGGGCCTGATCGTCCTGCCGGGCGGTGCTGCGGGCGGCAATGCCGAGAATGCAGGCCGCGAACACCGCCGCCATGGTGGTGACCACGCCAAGCAGCATGCGCAGCCGCGAGGCGGTATAGGCGGCATCGCGCTCCAGCCGCACATGCATCGCCAGCCGTTCGGCCTCGATGCGCGCCGCCATGTCCCCGCCGAACGGGAACAGGCTCGCCGCGCTGTCACCGAGCCGCGGCCGCAGCTTTTCGAGCGCCGCCTGCGGCTCCGGCTCCGCCAGCACCTCGCGCGCCGCATTGAGCGTGGCGTCACGTTGCAGGGCGCGCTGGAGCGGGATGGGCGCGGCATAGGTCGCGAACACCCCGGTCAGCCCGACGACCACGACGGTCATGACCAGGAAGGCGTACCAGGTACTGTCGATCTTTCGCATGGCCCTGTGTCTGAACCACCGGCGGGGCTGGCGTCAACCGACGGATCGGCTAGGCTTCCACCATGAGCACAAGCCCCTATTTGTTTCCCGCCGCCGACTATCCGCTTCGCCAGGCCTCGCCGCTGCTGAAGCTGCGTGAGGCGGTGACCGGGTTCGGCATCGCGCTGCGCTACCAGGAGCGCACGCCCGAGCCGCCGGGCGCGCCGGAGCGGCCGTGGTGCGTGACGGGGCATTCGGTGTTCGTGCTGGAGGGGCGGCTGCGCTATCGCTTCGATGACCATGAGGTGGAGGCCGGGCCAGGCGACATGCTGCATATTCCCGCCGGCACGGCGCATCGCCACAAGCCCACGGCGATCGGCGATACACCGGCACGTTATGTGCTGACGGAGTTTGCCGAGGGCTGATCCGCCGGACCCGTTAGCGCGCCGTTCACCTCTCCCCCCGATCATCGCCACGCATTGCGACTGGGATCGGGATCAGAGCACCGCATGGCAACGTCCGTAATGGGCCGGTTGTTTCGATGGATACAACGGCCGCCGGGCGAGGCCGGGTTGGCCGCCGACGTCGTTGTCCCCACGGCCGCGCCGCCAGCGGCCGGGGAGCAACACCTCACCCAGGCTGACGCACTTTGGGGCGAGGGGTTTCTGTGGCCCGGCGGC
>JAPLOH010000013.1 GCA_026400845.1 Alphaproteobacteria bacterium | reverse complement strand
GATCGGAGACCGGACGATGAGCAGCACGCGCACCCGGAAGAGCCAGCAAGCCAGCCTGGCCGAGTTCATGAAGCAGATGGAGGTCTTCCGGGACCACGTCGCAGAGCTTCAGGCGATGGCCGACAACCACATCGGCGAAGATCCCGACAGCATGCTCTGGGGCGCCGCCGGCACCCTGCAGCACTGGAACGCCATCCTGGCCCGGGTCACCGACGCCTACCACCACCGCGGAGAATTCGCCCCTGAATAGGCGGTGCCTTTACGCTCCGCCCCGCCAGGGTTCTGCCCTGCGGGGCTCGGGGTGGTAGCAGGCGCCCGATGGTCGGGCGTCGCACCACGGAGCACGAAAATGTCCCTCTCCCCCGCAGCCCTGATCGTCATGACCCGCGCCGCCGAGCGCCCCGACCACCGCCTCCAATTCCACCGCAAGCTGCCGACCGGCGGCCGCCACAAGATGATCGACGCCCTCCTGCGCGATGGCCTGATCGCCGAGACCGTGGGCGACTACCGCCTTGGCGATGCCTCGACCCTGATCGAAGACACCGCCACCGGCCTAATGCTCACCACCCTGGCCCTGACCGACGCCGGCTTCCGCGCCATTGGCCAGGAGCCGCCCTGCGCCGAACCGGCCGCCACGGTTGCGCCCACAGTGCCCTCCGCGGAGGCGGTGGCCCAAGAAGCCGCGGCGATCGCTGACGCCCTCGACGCCGCCACGGTCGCGCCCACGCCGCGAACGAACCTCCGCGCCGCCGCCGCCGCGGTGCTTGCCGCCTGGGACGACCAGGACAACCGCGACACGGACATCATCGCCGCCCTCGAGGTGCCGATGGAGGCCCTCCGTACCCTGCTCGCCGGCACCGCACCGCGGGCGATTGCCGCGCCGCGCAAGCCGCGCGAGGGAACCAAGCAGGAGGCGGTCCTCGCCCTCCTCCGCCGCGCCGAAGGCGCCACGGTCGTGCAGATCGCGGAGGCGACCAACTGGGCGTATCACACGGTGCGCGGATTCCTGGCCGGGTTGAAGAAGAAGGGCATCAAGGTCGAAACCCTGGAGAAGGTCCGCATGGTGGGGCCCAACAAGGAGGGCGCTAAGGGGTCCTACACGGTTTATCGCGCCGGCTGATTAGACGCCCACCCCTAAGCCGCCGCCGGGGTTACCCTGGCGGCGGCGATGTCGTTGCCGCTGCGTCGGCCATCCTCAAGTTTGGTCTCGAACGCTTGCTTGGCTGACAGCGATGAACAACTTGCCGATACGGCCGCTCAAAGCATGCGCTGTCGGCAAACCAACGTGCTCGTCTTGGGCACGTAGAGCTTCGGACCATCCAGCTTCATCAATTGGGCAAGTGCGCCCATTTCCGCCTCTATCGCCGGTAAAATAGATGAAGAGCAGTCTTGCCGGGATCCCATGCTTTCCAAGGAAGTGCAGCGCGGCCACTCGATTGCAAAATTGGTAATACCTGTTCAGCCAGTCCTTATGCGCCGGCACGCCAAGATCGGACTTGGTTTCGGTGAGCGTCCTGGATATCAACGGCAGACCACCATTCTCCTTCGCTTGGCAGGATGACCGGATTTCCTCCAAGTTGGCCTTGGCCTCGACGAGTAACCACTCCCAGGACCCGTTGATCAAGACTTGACCTACCGCATCCCAGTTTTGGGAGTTGCCCGAACTGGGCCACGTTTGTTTCCAGGCAGTTTGGAGTGATCCGTCGTCGTCGATGAAACCCATCCCTTTGTGCTCACCATCGAGCCACGGGTGGGATGCGTCGAAAGGATAGTCATGCCATTGAACCGCAGTCGCGCCCACGGCATCCATCACATTCCGGTCCAGCAGGCGACGATGGCGCCCTAGAAATCGGAGAAGATGGCATTCACTGCCATATCCGTCGCCCATGCGCGCCACTGCGCTACCTCCCGCTGCACGTCGGCCAATAGACTATACGATGCGCGTGCGATGTCATTCGCAAACTGGCTAGGCATTCCGTCACGCTGCTCGCCTCGCGCGGGCGGCGGCTAACTCGTCCATGGTGGCCAGCGCCCGCGCGAATGTCGCGCCTGCAAAATCCCTCTCTCCCTTCCCACCTGGGCCGTACGTCCCGCCCGGGATGCGAAGAGTTACCAGTTGCGACGGCAATTCGACCTTGGCGAAGTAGGCAATGATCCGGCGATCCAAGGCAACGAAGGCATAGAGATCGAACTCGTCCTCACGATAAATGCAGTGGCCGCCGCGCCCTGCGCGCTTGATACTGAAGAAGTAGGCTGGGTTGGCTCGCATAGTGGGCTGAGGGTGACGGGGGTAGTAGGTTGCCTTCACCTGCACGCGTATCACCCGCCCGACGGTATCGACGGCGAGGTCATATGCCATCCCTTGCGCGGTCGGGTAGGCCGACCAGCCGCCGAGCAGCAGATCGGCGCAGACGAGATGCTCAGCCGCGCGTCCTACCTCAAGCTCTCGGCTTGCGACCAGGAGTTTCTGTCGAGATCGGCCCGCTTGACCGGCCACCGGCCGACCCTCAAGCGGCAGGCTTTGCCGGTCGAACAGCATTCCGTCGCTCATCGTCACGCTGAACGCCTCTCGCGCGCACTGGCAATCAGGTTGAAGATCTGGCTGTCGCCGGCCCGCACCACGTCGCGCCCGGTGAACTGCTGCCAACGCAGGATGGCCACGTCGCAATACGCAGGGCTGATTTCCATCGCCACACACGCCCGACCAGTGGTCTCCGCGGCGATGATGGTCGTGCCGCTGCCGCTGAACGGCTCGTAGATCGCCTGACCTGCCTCGCTGTTATTGATCATTGGCCGGCGCATGCATTCGACCGGCTTCTGCGTGCTGTGCACTGTGGCCGCATCCTCGTCGCCCCCGTTGCCAATCGACCACAACGTCGTCTGATCCCGCGCGCCCTGCCAATGGCCGGTCTTACCGTCGCGTACGGCGTAGAAGCAGGGCTCGTGCTGCCAGTGATAGTCGCCGCGGCCAAGCACCAGTCGCGACTTTGCCCAGATGATCTGCGAGCGGATGGTGAAGCCGGCGGCTTCGAGGCTCTCGAGGACGGTGCGCGTGTGCCGGCCGGCATGCCAAACATAGGCGACATCACCGGGGAACAGCGCCCAGGCCTCCCGCCAGTCGGCGCGGTGGTCGTTGAGCACCCGCCCGGTGCGGACGGTATCCGAGACGCCGGCGGCATTTCGCCAGGTCGGGTCATATTCCACCCCATAGGGCGGATCGGTGGCCATCAGATGCGGCTTCTTGCCGTCGAGCAGGCGGGCGACATCCTGCGCAGAAGTGGCATCGCCGCATAGCAGACGGTGCTCGCCAAGTAGCCAGAGATCGCCCGGGCGGGTGACCGGATCGGACGGAGGCCCTGGTGCTTCCGCATCTTCGTCGCCATGGGCACCATCATCCCCCCCATCGGTGGCCACGCCTGCCAGCAGGGCGTCGAGGGACGCAGCATCAAACCCCAGCGAGGCCAGGTCGAAGCCGTCGTCGCGGATACGGGCGAGTT
>JAPLOH010000052.1:7016-8720 GCA_026400845.1 Alphaproteobacteria bacterium | reverse complement strand
TACCGAGGGGGTGGCGACCTTGTCGGGCTCGAAGCCGATTACGGCGCGGAGCACGAAGCTCTGGGTGCCAAGCCGCAGCCGGTCACCCGGGCGGACGCCGAGCCGCTCGGCGACCAGCGCCTCGACCGCCATACCCACATCTTTCAGTACGGTACCCGGCGCCGCGGCCGGGACGAAGTCCGCCGCGCCGACCAACGGCCAGCCGCGATCGACCGCCTTGACCTCGACCAGCATGCGCTCGCCGCCGGGGACGACCAGCATGGAGCGCAGGGTGACGACCTCGGAGATCACCGCACCGCGCGCACGCAGCCAAGCGCGCAGCGTCTCGGGCAGCGGCTGGGCGCCGCCCTGGATGTCGATGTCGCCGCCGAGGATGCGCGCGCCATCGGCCGCCATGCCGCGCGCCACCCCCTCGCGCAGCGTGCCGACCGCGGCGATCGCGGTGACGCCGAGGGCAAGGCAGGCGAGCACGATCGCCATTGAGCGCAGGCTGGCGCGCAGCCCGCCGCGCAATTCGCGTAGCGCGAGGCGGCAGGCGAGGATCACACCGCCACCCGGCCGTCGGCGATGCGCACGATGCGTCCGCAGCGGGCGGCGAGGGCGGGGTCATGGGTGATCAGCATCAGCGTGGTGCCGTCCCGCGCGCGCAGCTCGAACAGCAGATCCATGATGATGGCGCCGGTCGCCTGGTCGAGGTTGCCGGTCGGCTCGTCCGCCAGCAGCAGGCGCGGGCGGGGGGCGAAGGCGCGGGCGAGGGCGACGCGCTGCTGCTCGCCGCCCGAGAGCTGGCCGGGTAAATGGGTGAGCCGATGCCCGAGGCCGACCGCTTCCAGGCTGGCCTTGGCCTTCGCCATTGCCGCCCGATCGCCGGCGATTTCAAGCGGGATGGCCACGTTCTCCAGCGCCGTCATGGTGGGGATGAGGTGGAAGGCCTGGAAGACGATGCCGACCGTGCTGCGCCTGAGCAAGGCGAGCCGGTCCTCGTCCTGCCCCGCCAGTTCCTGCCCGGCGAGGCGAACCGAACCGCCGGTGGCGCGTTCCAGCCCAGCCAGCACCATCAGCAGGCTGGTCTTTCCCGAGCCGGACGGGCCGACCACGCCCACCGCCTCGCCGGCAGCGATGTCGAGGTCGATGCCGCGCAAAATATTGACCGGCCCGGCGGCGGAAGGCACCGTCAGTCGGAGATCCCGGACCTGCACCAGTGATTCGGTGCCGGATTGCGCCGGGAGCGAGCCCGGAGGCGATGATATGGCGTCCATGGGCGCAGGATATGGCCTGCCCGGCCGGTGGCGGAAAGCGGCATTCCCCCTGGTTTGCTGTCTGTTCATCTGCGGATTGGGCTTTTCCGCCGCCGCGGCGCCGATCCGCCTGCTGATTCTCGGAGATTCGCTCACCGCCGGTTACGGGTTGGCCCGCCCAGACGGGTTCCAGGCCCAGCTCGCGGCCGCCTTGAAGGCCGCCGGGCGGGACGTGGTGCTGATCGATGGCGCCGTCTCCGGCGATACCACCGCCGGCGGACGGGCGCGGCTCGATTGGGCTCTGGGCGATGGCGCGGATTGCGCGCTGGTGGAGCTCGGAGGCAATGACGGGCTGCGCGCGCTCGATCCCAAATCGACCGAAGCCAATCTCATCGCCATCCTCGATGCCCTTGCCGCGCGCAAAATCCCGGCGCTGCTGAGTGGCATGCGGGCACCGCCCAATCTC
>JAPLOH010000052.1:0-6949 GCA_026400845.1 Alphaproteobacteria bacterium | reverse complement strand
CCGGACTATGTCGCCGCCTTCGATGCCGCCTTCGCCCGGCTGGGGGCGCGCCCCGGCATTATCTTCGACCCATTCTTCCTCGAGGGCGTGGCCGGCGATCCCGCGCTGAACCAGGCCGACCGCATCCACCCCAACTCCGAGGGCGTGCGCCGCATCGTCGCGCGGCTGCTGCCGATGGTGGAGAAACTCCTGGCGGGGGTGCGGTGAGGCTGTTCGTCGGACTCGATTTGCCGTGGGACCTGCGCCAGCGCCTCGCCGGGCTGGGCGGCGGGGTGCCGGGCGCGCGCTGGGTGCCATCGGAGAATTATCACCTCACGCTGCGTTTCATCGGCGAGGTGGCGGCCTACCAGGCCGAGGAGATCGACCTCGCACTCGCGGCGCTGCGGGCGCGGCGCTTCGAGTTGACGCTGGCGGGCATGGGTACCTTCGCTAGGGGCGGACGGGATACCCAGCTCTGGGCCGGGGTGGAGCGCTGTGCGGGGCTCGATCTGCTCCAATCCAAGGTGGAGCAGGCCTTGCAGCGCGCCGGCATGGCACCGGAGCGGCGGCGCTTCGTGCCGCATGTCACGCTGGCGCGGCTGGATGCGGCGGTCCCGGCCAAGATCGCGAGCTTCGTGCAGACCCATAATTTGTTCCGCGCCGAGCCGGTTGGGGTGGAGCACTTCATGCTATTCAGCTCCCGCCTCGGCAAGGAGGCCTCGGTGTACACGCCGGAAGTGGAGTATCCTCTCGCCTGATGGCCACCCTCATACTCGTCACCCACCCGGACGTGCTGATTGACCCCGCCGTACCGGTGCCGGAGTGGCCCCTGTCGGAGCGCGGGCGGACCCGGATGACCGCGGGATGCGCCCGACCCTGGGCGGCGGCGATCGGGGCGATCTGGTGCAGCACCGAGCGCAAGGCGATCGATGCGGCCGAGATACTGGCCGCCGCGCGAGGGTTGTCGATCACGACGCTGGCCGATCTCGGCGAGAACGACCGCAGCAGTACCGGCTATTTGCCGCGCGCGGAATTCGAGGCGATGGCCAACCAGTTCTTCGCCCACCCTGAGCAGAGCATCCGTGGCTGGGAGCGCGCGGTGGACGCCCAGCGCCGCATGCTCGCCGCCTTCGAGACGGTTCAGGCCGCGACTCCGAGGAAGCTTGATGTTGCGGTGATCGCCCATGGCGCAGTCGGCGCGCTGCTGATGTGCGCGCTGAAGGGTGTCGCGATCAGCCGGGTGCACGACCAGCCGCCGGGCAGCGGCGGCTATTATTTCGCGGTCGACCGTATGACGGGGCTGCTGCGGCATGGCTGGCAGGCGATCGATGGCTGAGAGCCTCGCCGAGGCCGCCGCCGCCGCGCGGGCCTGCACGCTGTGCACCGATCTGCCGCTCGGCCCGCGGCCGATTCTGCGGGTATCGCCCACCGCGCGGCTGCTGATCATCGGCCAGGCGCCCGGCACCGCGGTGCACGCCAGCGGCATCCCGTGGGACGATCCCTCCGGCGAGCGGCTGCGCGCCTGGACCGGGATCGCGGCCGACGTCTTCTATGACGAAACCCGCGTCGCCATCCTGCCGATGGGCCTGTGCTACCCCGGAAGGCTGCCCAACGGCGGTGACGCGCCGCCGCGCCCGATTTGTGCGCCGACCTGGCATCCCCGGCTGCTGCCGCTGCTGGGCAACGTTCAGCTCACCTTGGCGATCGGCGGCTACGCCATCAACCGGCTGATCGGCTCCGGCGCGATGACATCCCATGTCGCCGCCTGGCGGACACAGCTGCCGGCACGCCTGCCGCTGCCGCATCCCTCCTGGCGCACGATCGGCTGGGAAAGGCGCAATCCCTGGTTCGCCGCCGAATTGCTGCCGGAGCTGCGAGCCAGATTGCGGGCGATCGGGATGTAGTTTTGACGGTTTGACGCGTTGCTGGGTGCTATCTAGCGGTTCTATTTGTAAAAGCCCCAGAGACTCTTAACCCTTTGCTTCATTCCTTCCCTTGATGGGCGTGAAGCCAATCGAGAAGCAGGGTTTGTTTCTTTTTTGAAAAACGCCTGCTTTCCTGCCGGCACGACCCGACAGGCGGATCAAGGGGATTTGTACGAGCGCTACGTCGGCAGCACCTCGATGGCATCGCCGAGGGCGATGGTGCCTCCTTCGATGACCTCGGCGTGAATGCCGAGATCGGCGTGGCCGAAGGCGGCGCGCAGTTCGGCCACCGGGTCGGCATCGCGTTCCGCGGTGTCGGGGTTCACTTCGGTGGCCGGGCAGCGCACGGTGCGTTTGGTGACGCGCAGCCGGGCGCCGCCGATCAGCAGGTCGCGGCCGACCCAGTCATGCTCGCTCCAGGCGGGGGCATTGAACCAGATATTGGCTCGGAAGCGGCGGCGGTGGCGACGATTGCCCACCAGGGCCTCGAGCGCCGCGCGGCTCGCCTCGTTGATCAGGCTGATCACCGGGGCCCGCTGATCGCCGAACACGTGGCCGGGCACGTGGTGGAATACCGGCACGCCACGCGCCTCGGGGCCGAGGAACCGGGTTAGCCAGACCCCGATCTCCGCGCGGCCGGACGGCGCCAGCACATCGGCCTCGATCGCCGCGCCGTCGGGGGCCAGCAAAGTGAGGGTACCGTGGCGTTCGTCGAAACTGGCGCGCAGCAAGGCAATGCGGGCGTTCGCGCGCAGGCACATGAAGTTGGTTTTCGGGATCCACGTCGGCGCGGCAGGATCGAACTTCGCGTCGCCTTGGGCGAGCGCGAAGGCCCGGTCCCACGGAATGGCCCCGCCGGCAACGACGGCTGTCGCTTCCATGGCCTCGGCGGTCAACCCCTTCACGGGATAGCGATACAGTCGATCGACGCGCATGAATGTCTCCTCGCCGTGCCCTTGAGATGACCTGGATCATTCACCATGTCGAGGGTCGAGGGTAGCGTCTCCGTCGCCTATCGAGGGGCGGGGGCAGCCCGTCGCCTGAACAGGGACATCAGAGATGGACATCGAGAAATTCACCGAACGCGCCCGCGGATTTTTGCAGGCCGCCCAGACCATTGCCATTCGCGAATTCCACCAGCAGTTGACGCCCGAGCATCTGCTGAAGGCGCTGCTTGATGACGAAGAAGGCGCCGCCGCCGGGCTGATCCGTGCCGCCGGTGGCGACGACAAATCCGCCCGCACCACCGTGGACGCCGAGATCGCCAGGCAGCCGAAAGTGCAGGGCGGCGGGGCCGGCCAGCCGCAGGTGACGCCCACCCTGATGCGCGTGCTTGATGCCGCCCAGCAGGCCGCGACCAAGGCGGGCGACGAATACGTCGCGCAGGACCGCGTGCTGATCGCGCTCGCCAATGGCGATGGCGCCGCCGCGCGCGCGCTGCGCTCTGCCGGGGCCACGCCGCAGGCGCTGGAAAAGGCGGTCGCCGGCATCCGCAAGGGCCGCAAGGTCACCAGCCAGAACGCCGAGGCCAATTTCGACGCGCTGAAAAAATACGCCCGCGACGTCACCCAGCTCGCCCGCGATGGCAAGCTCGACCCGGTGATCGGCCGCGACGAGGAGATCCGCCGCACCATCCAGGTGCTCGCCCGCCGCACCAAGAACAACCCGGTGCTGATCGGCGAACCCGGCGTCGGCAAAACCGCGATCGTCGAGGGTCTGGCGATCCGCATCGTCAACGGAGACGTGCCGGAGGCGCTGAAGAACAAGAAGCTGATGGGGCTCGACCTCGGCGCTATGGTCGCCGGCTCGAAATACCGCGGTGAGTTCGAGGAACGACTGAAGGCGGTGTTGAAGGAGATCGAATCCGCCAATGGCGAGATCATCCTGTTCATCGATGAGCTGCACACCCTCGTTGGCGCCGGCAAGGCCGATGGCGCGATGGATGCCTCCAATCTCATCAAGCCCGAACTCGCCCGCGGCGCGCTGCACTGCGTCGGCGCGACTACGCTCGACGAGTGAGCATCCTCGGCCAGCCCGCACGCGTGGAGATGGAGAAGCGGCCGATCTTGGTGCAGAAGCATATCGAGAAGGACGCGGCGCTGGCCCGGCGCTTCCAGTCGGTGTTCGTCGGCGAGCCGACGGTGGAGGACACCATCTCCATCCTCCGTGGCATCAAGGAGAAATACGAGCTGCATCACGGCGTGCGCATCACCGATGGCGCGCTGGTGGCGGCCGCCACCCTCTCCAACCGCTACATCACCGACCGCTTCCTGCCGGACAAGGCGATCGACCTGATGGACGAGGCCGGCTCGCGCCTGCGCATGCAGGTGGACAGCAAGCCCGAGGAACTGGACGAGCTCGACCGCCGCATCATGCAGCTCAAGATCGAGCGCGAGGCGCTGCGCAAGGAGCAGGACCCGGCGTCGAAGGATCGCCTCGGCAAGCTTGAGAAGGAACTCGCCGAGATCGAGGAGAAATCCGACGCCATGTCGGCGAGCTGGAAGGCCGAGAAGGAGCAGCTCAACGAGAGCCAGAAGCTCAAGGAACAGCTCGACCAGGCCCGCAACGAGGAGGAAATGGCGCAGCGCCAGGGCAACCTGCAACGCGCCTCCGAACTGCGCTACGGCGTGATCCCCGGCCTGGAGAAGAAGCTCGAGGCAGCACGCGAAGGCGGCAAGCTGGTCAACGAGGCGGTCACCGAGCAGCAGATCGCCTCGGTGGTGTCCCGCTGGACCGGCATTCCGGTCGACCGGATGCTGGAGGGTGAGCGGGCCAAGCTGTTGCGCATGGAGGACGCACTGCGCAAGCGTGTGGTCGGCCAGGAGGACGCGCTGAAGGTGGTGGCGGACGCGGTGCGCCGGGCGCGGGCCGGGTTGCAGGACCCCAACCGGCCGATCGGCAGTTTTCTGTTCCTTGGTCCGACCGGGGTGGGCAAGACGGAGTTGACCAAGGCGCTGGCCGCGTTCCTGTTCGATGACGACCGCGCGATGATCCGGATCGACATGAGCGAATTCATGGAGAAACACGCGGTCTCCCGCCTGATCGGAGCGCCTCCGGGCTCTGTCGGCTATGACGAAGGCGGCGTACTCACCGAGGCGGTGCGCCGGCGGCCCTACCAGGTCATCCTGTTCGACGAGGTGGAGAAGGCGCATGAGGACGTGTTCAACGTGCTGCTCCAGGTGCTCGATGACGGGCGGCTGACCGACGGGCAGGGGCGCACGGTGGATTTCCGCAACACCATCATCGTGCTGACCTCCAACCTCGGCAGCGACATCCTGGCCGCCCAGCCCGATGGGGCGGATCTCGCGCTCGCCTACAAGGACGTGATGGCGGTGGTGCGCGGGCATTTCCGGCCCGAGTTCCTCAACCGGCTCGACGAGATCGTTCTGTTCCGCCGCCTCCAGCGCAGCGACCTGGCCAGCATCGTGGATATCCAGCTGGCCCGGCTGCGCTCGCTCCTGGCGGACCGCAAGCTTGAGATCGCGCTCGATCGCGCGGCGATCGATTGGTTGGCCAATGAGGGCTACGACCCGGTCTACGGCGCGCGGCCGTTGAAGCGGGTAATCCAGCGCAGCCTGCAGAACCCGCTCGCCGGCCTCATCCTCGAAGGCGAAATACACGAGGGCGAGACGGTCAGGGTGTCAGTGGGCCTCGACGGATTGACCCTGAATGGGAGGATGGAAGATGCCGCCTGACGCGAGACCTCAACGCCCCGGTATCGGCGATTCGTTGGCACCGGGGCCAAGCGCGCGGGTCATCAAAATCGAATCAAGCCAGCGGTCGAACTTCCAGCCGATGGCGGGCAGCATGCCGGCATCGGTAAAACCGCAGGCGCGGTGGAGGTTGATGCTGGCGTGATTGGCGCTGTCGCCGATGACGGCGACCATCAGGCGGTAGCCCAGTGTCTCGCAGCGGTCGATCAGCACCGGTAAAAGCGCCTTCCCGACGCCGCGACCTTGCTGGCCGGGGGCGACATAGACCGAGTTCTCCACTGTGAACCGGTAGCCGGGGCGGGCGCGATACGTGGACGCATAGGCGTAGCCGATCGGCTGGTTCTCGAACTCGGCAATGAGATAGGGGAAGCCGCCAGCAAGCACCACGGCGCGGCGCGCGGCGAACTCTTCAGTCGTCGGCGGGGTGAGTTCGAAACTCGCCGTGCCGGTGCGCACCGCGTGCTGGTAGATCGCGGCAATGGCCGGCACGTCGGCATCGGTGCTGTCGCGGACGATCGGCTTCATGCCCCCATCTTTCCTCCGCCCGCTCCGCGGGGCAAGAGGGCGGCGCGAGGGAGCGTTGGTTTCAAGCAATGTCATGCAATCTACGCATAGCTTCGCTGTTCGTTGCCGTGCCTGCCTGGATCGCCGTCAGCAAGCCCACTTTCTGGTAAAATTATATATATTTATCAGTGCATTAGATGCCATAAATTGAATTCGGGGGGCGTAAAACAACGTCGTTGACACCCGGTGGCTCGGCGCCTAGAAACCGGCCTCCCGAGACGGAGCGCCTAACTGCTCCGCCGCTACGGACTGTTCTTTCACAATTTCATATGGTCTGGAAGGGATACGTTGGCTGCGTTCTGAGGTCGTGTTTTGAAGCACGGCGTTTTGGGGCATTTGGTGATTGGGTCTTATTGATCTGATGATTGGGTGTCTTTTTGGAGCGTATGTTGATGTGTCTTAATGACTACGTTGATATATGTTTCGAGAGACATGTTCCGAGCTTTAGGGCTTGGAGTTCTAGTCAGGTCTAGTTCGTTTTGGTTTGATCCTTCGGGGTTGGATTGGGATGAACCTGAGAGTTTGATCCTGGCTCAGAGCGAACGCTGGCGGCATGCTTAACACATGCAAGTCGCACGAGGGGTTTCGGCCCCTAGTGGCGGACGGGTGAGTAACGCGTAGGTATCTATCCTGGGGTGGGGGATAACAGTGGGAAACTGCTGCTAATACCGCATGACACCTGAGGGTCAAAGGCGCGAGTCGCCTTAGGAGGAGCCTGCGTCCGATTAGCTAGTTGGTGGGGTAACTGCCTACCAAGGCGACGATCGG
>JAPLOH010000167.1 GCA_026400845.1 Alphaproteobacteria bacterium | reverse complement strand
TCCCCCATCAACGGGGAGCTATCGCCATGCTGACGCGCCGCGCACTCGCATTCTTCGCCACCGCCACGCCGTTCTTCTCCTATGCCGGCGAGGCCTCGGCCGACACGCCGAAGGACACCATCGTCGTCGGCAAGATCATCGATGAGATCATCAGCCTCGATCCGGCCGAGGCGTTCGAAGTGGTCAGCGGCGAAATCACCGGGAATTGCTATGAGCGCCTGGTGGTCCCGAGCGTGGCCAACCCCAGCGTGATCGTCGGCGAGATCGCCGAAAGCTGGACCGTCTCGCCCGATGGGCTGACCTTCACATTCACCATCAAACCCAACCTCAAATTCGCCTCCGGCAACCCGATCACCGCCGAGGACGTCGCCTTCTCGTTGCAGCGCACCATCAAGCTCAACAAGACCCCGGCGTTCATCATCAACCAGTTCGGCGCCACCAAGGACAATGTCGAGCAGATGGTGCAGGCCACCGGGCCACGGTGATCTTCCGCATCGCCGAGAAATACGCGCCGACCTTCGTGCTGTATTGCCTGACCGCCAATTGCGCGAGCATCGTGGACAAGGCGGTGGTGATGAAGAACGCTGCCAACGGCGATCTCGGTTATGCCTGGATGAAGACCAACAGCGCCGGCTCCGGGCCGTTCACCCTGCGCTCCTGGAAGGCGTCCGAAAGCGTCGTCATCGACGCCAATCCCAATTCGCCGCTCAAGACCAAGCCGAAGCGGGTGTTCTTCAAGCACCTGCCGGACCCCTCGACGCAGCAGCTCCAGCTTCAGCAGGGCGACATCGACATCGCGCGGGACATGCTGCCCGACCAGATCAAGGCGGCGCAGAAGAACCCGGCCTTCAAGATGACCTCGGCGCCGCAGAGCACGATCATCTACTTCGCGATGAACCAGAACGTGCCGCAACTCGCCAAGCCGCAGGTGCGCCAGGCGATCAAATGGGCGATCGACTATGACGGCATCCAGAAAAACGTCGTCCCGGTGACGTTCGACGTGCAGCAATCCTTCGTGCCGCGCGGCATGATGGGGGCGATCAAGGATCAGCCGTTCAAGAAGGATATCGCCCGCGCCAAGGCGTTGCTGGCCGAGGCCGGGCTGGCCGGCGGGTTCGAGATCAGCATGGACCACGCCAACACCCACCCCTACTCCGACATCGCCCAGGTCCTGCAGGCCAACCTCGCGGAGATCGGCATCAAGCTGAACCTGCAATCGGGTGAGCAGCGGCAGGTGATCACCCGGTATCGCGCCCGGCAGCACCAGTCGGTGTTGCTCTACTGGGGCATCGATTATTTCGACCCGCACACCAATGCCGAGACCTTCTGCATCAACACCGACAACACCGATGGCGCGCGGGCCAAGACCCTCTCCTGGCGGAATTCCTGGCAGGACACCGATATTATGGCGCGGGCCCAGGCGGCGGTGAAGGAAAGCGACGCCAAGATCCGCGAGCAGATGTATGCCTCCCTGCAACGCGACCACCATCAGCGCAGCCCCTTCGCGCTGCTGTTGCAGCAAACGAGCTGGGCGGCGATGCGCAAGAACCTGAACGGCTTCGCCATCGCGCCGATCGGGCTCAGGACGCTCTACGACAAGTCCCAGAAGGCCTGAACGGGTGGCGGAACCGCAAGGCCTTCCGCCACCGCACCACCCCTGCTAGCCTCCGGCCAACGATTGAGAGACCCAGCCATGCTCACACGCCGCGCCCTGATGTTCACCGCCTCGGCCACCCCCTTCCTGTCCTATGCGGGCGCCGGAATGGCGGATACGCCGAAGGACACGCTGGTCATCGGCATGTCGATCGATGACCTCATCAGCCTCGACCCGGCCCAGGCCTTCGAGTTCTCCGGCGGCGAGGTGGATGGCAATTGCTACGAGCGGCTGGTGATCCCCGATCCCGCGAACCCCAGCCGGCTGGTCGGCGAAATCGCCCAGGGCTGGACCATCTCGCCCGATGGGCTGACCTTCACCTTCACCATCAAGCCCGGCCTGAAGTTCGCCTCGGGCAAGCCGATCACCGCCGAGGACGCCGCCTTCTCGCTGCAGCGCGCGATCAAGCTCAACAAGACGCCGGCCTTCATCATCAACCAGTTCGGCTTCACCAAAGACAACGTCGACGAGCGCATCAAGGCGACCGGGCCGAACACGTTCGACCGGACCTACCAGAACGCCATGGCCGAGCTGGCGCGAGAGGCCGCATGAGCCTCGCCCTGGTTCACGCGTTGGAGCGCGCGACGCTCAACGCCCTCCCCTCACCCCGCGTGGTGTTCGACGGCCCCTTCGTGGTGCGCTCCTGGAAGGCCTCCGAGAGCGTGATCCTGGATGCCAACCCGAACTCCACCTTCGCGCCGAAAATCCGCCGTGCCTTCATCAAGCACGTCCCCGATCCCTCGGCGCAGCTTCTCCAGCTGCAGCAGGGCGATATCGACATCGCCCGCAACCTGCTGCCCGACCAGCTCAAGTCGGCGATGATCAACCCCGCCTTCCAGACCACCAAGGCGCCGCGCAGCTACGTCACCTACACCTGCATGAACCAGAACAACCCCAATCTCGCCAAGCCGCAGGTGCGCCAGGCGATCAAATGGGCGATCGACTACGAGGGCATCCACAAGAACATCGTCTCAACCACCCATATGCCCAAGCAGTCCTTCATCCCCGAGGGCGTGCTCGGCAGCATCGATGACGCGCCCTTCAAGCGGGACGTGGCCAAGGCCAAGGCGCTGCTCGCCGAAGCCGGCCTTGCCGGCGGTTTCGAGATCACGCTTGATCACGCGAACACCCAGCCCAATGCCGACATCGCGCAGGCGGTGCAGGCCAATCTCGGCGACATCGGCATCAAGGTGACGCTGGTGGCCGGCGAGAGCCGTCAGGTCATCACGCGCTACCGCGCCCGGCAGCACCAACTCGCGCTGCTCTCCTGGGGCATCGATTATTTCGACCCCCACTCCAACGCCGAGACCTTCTGCATCAACACGGATAATTCCGACGGTGCCCGCAACAAGACCCTGGCCTGGCGCAATTCCTGGCAGGACGCCGACCTCACGGCGCGCGCCCAGGCGGCGGTGAAGGAGGCCGACGGCGAGGTGCGGGCGGAGATGTACGTGAAGCTCCAGCGTGACCATCACGCGCGCAGCCCCTTCGCCCTCATGCTCCAGAGCATCGAGATCGCGGTGATGCGCAAGAATCTTGCCAATTTCGCGGTGGCGCCGATGTATTCGCGCACCCGCTACGACACCGCCACCAAGGCCTGAGCGCGGGATGGCCGCTGGCGGCGCGCGTCGGCTGGCGGCCACTCTCGCCAGCGTCCCCATCACGCTGTTCGGGCTGGTGCTGGTCACCTTCCTGATCGGCCGCGTCATGCCGATCGACCCGGTGCTGGCGATTGTCGGCGACCGGGCGCCGGCCGACGTGGTGGCCGCGACGCGGCTGGAACTCGGGCTCGATCACCCGCTTTACGTGCAGTTCTGGATCTATCTCGGCAAGCTCGCGGTGGGCGATCTCGGCCGGTCCGTGATGACCAGCCACACCGTGTGGGACGACATCAAGCGCTTCTTCCCGGCGACCATGGAACTCGCCACCGTCGCCATCGTCATCGCGGCGGCGATCGGCATCCCGGTGGGGGTGATGGCGGCGGTGAAGCAGGGCTCGCGCTTCGACCACGTGATCCGCGTGATCTGCCTCGCCGGCCACTCGCTGCCGACCTTCGTGCTGGCGCTGATTTCGCTGCTGGTGTTCTACGCCACCCTGCAGATCGCCCCCGGCCCGGGCCGCCAGAACGTGATTTTCGACGACATGGTGCCAGTCATCACCAACTTCCTCACCGTCGATGCCGCCCTGGCCGGCGAGTGGGATGTCTTTCGCGACGCGGTGGCGCATCTGCTGCAACCCGCCGGGGTGCTGGCCTATTTCGGCATGGCCTTCATCGCCCGCATGACCCGCGCCTTCATGCTCGACGCACTGGCTGGCGAATACATCATCACCGCGCGCGCCAAGGGGCTTTCGACCGCGCGGGTGATCTGGAAGCACGCATTCGGCAACATCTCGGTGCGGCTGGTGACCATCCTTGCGCTGTCATATGCCGGGCTGCTGGAAGGTGCTGTGGTGACCGAGACGGTGTTCTCATGGCCCGGCCTCGGCCAGTATCTGACGATCTCGCTGCTCAACGCCGATATGAACGCGGTGCTGGGGGCGACGCTGGTGGTGGGCGTCACCTACCTCGCCTTCAACC